>DAHWQF010001192.1 GCA_027334785.1 Acidimicrobiaceae bacterium | reverse complement strand
GTCGGGCTGCTCGCGACCGACGAGGAGACCGCCCACCGCCTCGCTGCGATAGGGCTCTCGCGCGACCTGGTAGAAAGCGCACTAGCTGTGGAACTAGCCCAGGCCGCGCTCAAAAAGCGACAACAGAGCGCCAGCTGACGCCGAGGGGAGCCCACCGGGCCGGGCCAGCCCCTGGGCCACACCACTTTCTCCTGGTGGCGAGGCCTTGGCCGGCGCAACCCGCCCGCCGGCCGAGCGCATTTCTACGGCTTCGGCGAGGGCCATCTCCGACAGTCACGATAATTGACGATCAAGCTCGGACGTGACGAGCGGGTTAGGCGCACGAACGGGCCCGGTAGTCGCCCCAGCCAGATCTTCCAGGCTGGCGCCGGCGCTCTCGGGCAAGGCGAAGACAAGGAGCAGGACCAACCCGACCGGGCCGGCCGCAAGGAGCGCGAGCGCAGGGGTGAGGTTGCCCATCCTGGCCGCCAACCAGCCCATCGAGAGAAGGCCGATGACGGCACCGGCGGAAGATGCGGCC
>DAHWQF010001191.1 GCA_027334785.1 Acidimicrobiaceae bacterium | reverse complement strand
ATGCCCACCCAGCTCCCCGCGCCGATCCCTTCCGGCATCTGGCCGGGACCGGGGGACGCTGACCTCACCGCGCCGCTCAAGCTCCCTGCCGTGGCGGGCAAGCCCCTGACCACAGGAGGCGGGAGCACGCTGGACGACGGGTCGGGGAACGTGACCGTGGCGGGGCACCTCAGCGACACCTACACCTACTCGTCCGATTACGTGCAGACGTACAACCTCTACACGAGCGGGTCCCTGGTGCCCACCGGCACGACCCCTGCCCTCGGCACCAACCCGCCGGTGAGCGGCACCGTCTACCAGAGCGTGGCCACGGGCATTCTGGTGCTGACCATCCCCATTACTGCCAACGCAATAGGTGGGAGCGGTCAATGGGCGCTCGGACCGACGGACACGCCGCCAGACTGGGGCGGCGCCGAGCAGATCGGCGTCTCGGGCGAGGTGCATAACATGACGCTGATCGTGCCCCCCAACTGGTACTGGTCGCTGACCGTCACGAGCGCCACGATCGGCACGGCGTCGGC
>DAHWQF010001190.1 GCA_027334785.1 Acidimicrobiaceae bacterium | reverse complement strand
GGGTTCGTGGCCGGCCCGAGAGATATGGTCGAAATGCTGGTCAACCGGTGCCGGTCGTTTATCTTCACCACTGGATTGGCGCCGGCGAGCGCCGCGGCCGCCCTGGCCGCCCTGGACGTGCTGAGGTCGGAAGAAGGAGCGCACCTGGTGGCGCGTCTCGAACGCTTCGCCCGTGAAGTCTTGCCGGGGCGGCCGGAGGCCTCCCCCATAGTGGCGGTCGTGACGGGGAGCGAGGCCTCCGCGGTGGCCGGGAGCGCCGCGGTCGAGACAGCGCCGGAGAGCTGTTCGACCTGGAGGTCGCCTGCGGTCACCACGGCGCCCGCGGGGACGGTCCGGGCGAGCACGAGCACGGCACGGTGCCGCCCCGAGGCTGCGAAGACGACCAGGCCGAGCAGCGCGAACACGACCACGATCGCCACGCCCACGATCGCCATCCGGGGCCGCAGGCGCGGCCGGGGGGTGGCCCGGGCCGGGAGGGAGAGCGCCCGGGGAGCGGTCGCCGTCCGTGCCATCAGGGCACC
>DAHWQF010000118.1 GCA_027334785.1 Acidimicrobiaceae bacterium | reverse complement strand
AGCCGTGGTCCACGGGGCCCTTACACGCGACGTCGCCGACGCCGCCGCCATCTTGGACGTCGTTTCTGGCCCGGACCCGGGCATGTGGTACAACGCCCCCGCACCGGAGCGCCCTTTTGTCTCCGAAGTCGGGGCGGATCCGGGGAGGCAGCGGGTCGGGATCGTGTTGGAGGCGCCGTTCGGCTTGCCGGTGAGCCCGGTTTGCGCCGAGGCGGCCGTGGTGGCCGGGCGGGCGCTCGAGGCCCTGGGGCACGTGGTCGAGCCGGCGAGCCTCGATGTGACCGAGGAGTTCGTCAACGCCTTTTTGAACGTGGCTAACGCGGACCTGGGCGACCTGGACGGGATAATCGACTGGGAAAAGACAGAGCCCCACATAAGGGCCTACCGCACGGCAGCCATGGCCGTAAGCAGCCCTACGTACGCGAGGTCGGTCCATACCCTCCAGCGCCTGACGAGGACCATGGTGGCGGCCTGGGGGCGCGATTTCGATATCCTGCTGACCCCGACCATGCCCGTCGAGCCCCCGGTGGCCGGCGAGGTGCTCCGGGCTGTTCACGCCGGCGCAGCTGACGGCGGCCCCTCGTTCGAGGTGCTGCACATGACCGTGATGACGGCCGGGTTCAACGTGACGGGCCAGCCGGCCGTTTCGCTCCCGGCCCACGTGAGCCCGGCCGGCGTCCCCATCGGCGTCCAGCTGGTCGGCGGCCCCTTCTCGGAGGCGCTCCTTTTCCGGGTGGCCACCCAGCTCGAGGGGGTGCTCCCTTGGGCGGGCCGGCGGCCGGCCCTCTGAGCGGAGGCAGCGCCGGCGACAGGCAGGGCCGGCGACAGGCAGGGCCGGCGGACAGGGAGCACGGCTGGCGGCAACTGAACCGCTTTATTAGGTTGGGCCGCGGCTCGGGTGAGACCGGCCGCACGGTGGAAGGGAGCGTAAGTGGGTACAAGGCGCCTGGACGAAGGCTGGACAGTGGTGGCGACCGCGGGGCCCGTGCCGGCCGAGCTGAGCGGCCGGCGGCTGCCCGCTGGCGTGCCCGGCTGCGTGAGCACCGACCTCATGGCGGCGGGCGTGCTGCCCGACCCCTACGTAGGTACCAATGAGCTCCTGCACGCCTGGGTCGGCCGCTGTGACTGGTCCTACGAGACCAGCTTCGAGGCGACCGCACCGGCGCCCGGCGAGCGGGCCGACCTCGTCTTCTTGGGCCTCGACACCGTTGCCACCGTGCGGCTCAACCACCAGGTGCTCGGGAGGACGGCCAATATGCACCGGAGCTACCGCTTCGATGCCCGCGCCGCCCTGGCCGAGGGCAACAACGTGCTGGCTGTGGACCTGAAGGGCCCCATCCCCGAGGCAGAGCGCATGAGCGAGGCGCTCGGCCCTAGGCCCCACACGAACGTGCACCCTTTCAACGCCATCCGCAAGATGGCTTGCAACTTCGGCTGGGACTGGGGGCCCGACCTCGCCACGGCTGGCATCTGGCGCCCGGTCTCCCTCGAGCGCTGGCGGGTAGCCCGCATCGCCGGGGTCAGGCCCCTGGTGCGCGTCGACCTCGCCGGCCCAGCCGGCGCCGGCGAAGCCCCTTACGCTGACGCCTCCTCGCCTCGTCGGGCCCCGGTGCGGGTGGAGCTACACGTCGAGCTCGAACGGGCGGCGCCGGGCGAGGCGGGCCCTCTCGGCCTCGAGGCCGAGGTCGCCGGCCAGGTGGTGACGACCGAGGTGGCAGCGAGCGAGAGCTCAGCGGTTCTGCGCTTGGACATCCCCGACGCTGAGCTGTGGTGGCCGGCGGGGTACGGGGCCCAGCCTCTCTACCCGGCCCGTGTCAGGCTCGGGCTCCCGGCCGGCGATGTGCTTTCGACTTGGGAGGCGCGCCTCGGTTTGCGTTCGGTCGAGCTCGACACGGCGGCCGACGGGCGGGGCAGCCGGCTCGGCTTTGTGGTGAACGGGCGGGCCGTCCAGGTCCGAGGCGCCAACTGGATCCCCGAGGACTGCTTTCCCTCGCGCATTGACCGGGAGTGGTACCGCCGGCGCCTGGAGGATGCCCGGGCGGCCAATGTCAACCTCTTGCGGGTCTGGGGCGGAGGGATCTACGAGAGCGAGGACTTCTACGACCTGGCAGACGAGTACGGCCTCATGGTGTGGCAGGACTTCATGCTCGCCTGCGCCGCCTACGCCGAGGAGGAGCCGCTCCGCTCGGAGATCGAAGCCGAGGCCAGGGAAGCCATCACCAGGCTGTCTTCGCACGCCAGCGTCGCCGCTTGGAGCGGCAGCAACGAGAACCTCTGGGGCCATGAGGACTGGGGCTGGGAGCCGCGCCTCCAGGGCCGGACGTGGGGCTCTGGCTATTACTTCGAGCTGTTCCCCGCCCTTTTGGCCGAGCTGGACCCGACGAGGCCTTACATGGCGGGCAGCCCCTGGTCCTTCGGCCACGAAGCCCACCCGAACGACCCCCGTTATGGCAGTGTCCACGTCTGGGACGTCTGGAACGAGAAGGACTACACGGCCTACCGGGACTGGCGGCCCCGGTTCGTGGCCGAGTTCGGGTGGCAGGGGCCGCCGACGTGGCCCACCCTGGCCAGGGCGCTCGACGGCCAGTTCGACAAAACGAGCGCCGCCTTGGCTGTGCACGAGAAGCAGACGGGCGGCTTAGACAAGCTCGACCGCTGGGTCGCCAACCACTTCCCGGCCCCGGCGTCGTTCGAAGACTGGCACTGGGCGACCTCGCTCAACCAGGCCCGGGCCGTGAGCTGTGCGGTCGAGTACTGGCGTTCCCTCACGCCCCGGTGCCGAGGCACGATCCTTTGGCAGTTGAACGACTGCTGGCCCGTGCTGTCCTGGGCCGCTGTCGATGGCGACGGCCGGCGAAAGCCGCTCTGGTACGCCCTGCGGCGCGCCTACGTCGACCGCCTGCTCAGCGTTCAGCCGGGCGATGTCGCGCCGGGCGTCGACGCCGCCCTGGCTGCGGTCGCCGTGAACGACGGCCCAGAGCCCTGGCAGCTCGACCTCGAGGTGGCGAGGCTGGGTTTTTCGGGCGAAGTGCTGGCAAAGTCGGGCGCCTCTGTTGTCGCTGCGCCCGGTGAGAGCGCAGCTGTCGCCCTGGACAGCGGTGTTGCCACGGCGGGCGACCCGGCCCGTGAGGTCCTCGTGGTGGCCGGCAATGGGCATCGCGCCCTGTGGTTTTATGGCGAGGACAAGGACCTGGCGCTGCCGGCGCCGGCGCTCGAAGCCCATGTAGAGCCGGTGCCGGGCGGCTACGAGGTCGTCGTGGAAGCCGCCACCCTCCAGCGCGACGTGGCCCTGTTGGCTGACCGCGCTGACCCCGACGCAACCGTGGACGACATGGTCTTCACGCTCCTGGCGGGCGAGTCGCGACGGGTAAGAGTGAACTGCCCCCGGGCGCTCGAGCCGGCTCAGCTCATCGCGCCGGGCGTGCTGCGTAGCGCCAACCAGCTCGCCCAGGCGGCTAGGGTTTAGTTCACGGCTGGCGACGGTGGATTTCTCGCCCGCAGGGCAGTGCTGAGCTGGTTAGTAGCCATGGCCGCCTTTGTGGCGGTGGTCGCGGTGCCAGTGGGGCAGGTCGTGGCTGTTGCTGCGCCCCGCCCGCGAGGTACCGAGGTTGGTCGGGCCCCGGGCAGGGGTGGGGTGCCGGTTTCGGAGAGGAGCCGGGGGCGGGCGCCCCGGGGCGGGGAAGCGAGCAGGGCCGCCCATGCCCACCCGGTGCCACAAAAGCTGCGTTGGCAGGTGGCGTGGGGCTCGGCCATGGCGTGGGGTTATGGTGTCGCTTCCGACGCCACGGTCAGGGAACTGGTGACCCCGGGCGTTGGCGGGCGGGACATCCGGGTCCGCATCTCCAACGCCTTCGGCGACCAGCCCCTCGTCGTGGGCGCGGCCACGGTGGGCGTGAGCTTGGGAGGTGCCGCGGTAAAGGCGGGGACGCTGCGGCCGCTCAGCTTTGCCGGACATCTCCGCGTCACCGTGCCGCCCGGGCGCTACGCCTACAGCGACCCCGTTGGGATGAAGGTCACGGCCGGCGAGACCCTAGCGGTCAGCGTGTGGGAGAGCGGCACCGACCTCGTGTCGGTCCACCCGTGCTGTAGCACCATGGGAGCGGTCTCGTTCTTCACGCCTAACGGTGGGGGCAACTTGACGGCCTCGCCCAGTGGCGCGGGGCTCAGCGCTTCGAGCCCGTGGCCCCGATGGGTGGACGCGCTCGACGTCGAGCGCGCCGGGCCGGGGAGCATCGTGGTGCTCGGTGACTCGATCACCGACGGCTTCAACGCCACCACCAACTGGGTGCGCGTGCTGCAACAACGGGTCGACCGCTTGCCCCCGCCCGAGCAAAGGGCGGTCGTCGACGAGGGGATCACCGCCAACGCGCTGACCTCCGACGTGCCCACCGACTCGAAGACCGGCGGGGGGCCATCGGGCCTGGCGAGGCTCGCCTCCGATGTCCTTGACCAGCCCGGGGTCTCGGAGGTGGTCGTGTTCCTCGGGACCAACGACTTGTGGTTCGGCGACACGCCCAGTGAGCTGATCGCCGGCTACCGCCAGGCGATCGCCGAGGGGCGCAAAGCCGGGCTTCGCGTGGTCGGGGTCACCTTGCTACCCCGAAGTGCTGGGCAGTGGCCCTGGACCCCTGCCCAGCAGCAAGAACTGGAGCAGGTCGACCACTGGATCCTGACTTCGCACGCGTTCCAGGGAGTGCTGGACCTCGCCCGGGTGGTGGCCGACGTCTACGACGGCGCCTGCGAGCCGTGGCTCATGTTCCCGCCCTACGATTCGGGGGACCACCTGCACCCCAACGCGGCCGGGCAGGTGGCGATGGCCGATGGCGTCAACCCGAGCGTGCTCGGGCTGCCTCCCCTGCCCCCTGCGCAGCCCCTCGTGGCGGCTACGCCGACCCCCGGTTGCCAGGCGGCCGCTTAGCGCCGCTGGTTCATGCCGGCGACCCGGGGCACCAGCCGGCTGTGACCGGCGCCTGCCCTCCCACGATCATCTGGGCCACCCCGGGGACCTTCCCGGCTCGCTCCATCGAACCCAGTGCACCCCGTGCCCCCGCCAGTTCGGCCTCGAAGAAGTCGGTGGTCGCTTGGGCCACGACGCGGCGGTAGCTGGCGGCGAGGGGAGCCTTGCCGGCGTTTTCGCCACCGGGGTGCTCGACGTAGGGGACCTCGTGGCTGGCCCCGATCAGGTCGAGATAGTACTTGGGGCCTTTGGCCTCGTCGTAGATCTGGGCACTACAGGCGGGGACGTTGACGGTGTCGGCGCTGCCTTGGACCACCAAGAGCGGTACCTGCGGCCCGGAGAAGTAGGTGCCGCCGAAACTCGACAGTTCGGCGCCGGACAGCACGGCCAGTGCCTTTACCGACGGGTCGTGGCAGCAGGTGTTGTCGGCTACCGCCAGGCTGACGTCACCGCCGTCGGAATGGCCGGCGAGGCCGACCTCGGCCGCGTTGACCAAGCCAGACAGGACCGAACTATGCTGTCGCCCGGCGCTGATGAGCGCGCTCAGCACCAAGCGGAGCTCTGCGGGATGGTTGATGATGTCGGCTTCGTCGAGCGGGCCTGGCGGCGCCGTGTACGGGTAGGTGGGGGCGGCCACGACGAAGCCTGCCGCGGCCCAGTGCCTGAGCAGGCTCGAGTACGCGCTCACCGCCAGGTCGTAACCCTGCGAGAAGACCAGCAGCGGGTAGGGCGCGTGGCTCCGGTCGGGCACGAGCCGTCCCGACCGGTTGGTCGCCGGGTACCAGACCTCGGTGTCGAGGGCGCGCCTGCCTCCGGCCGGCAGGGCGACTTCGACCACCGTGGTGGCCACCGCGAAAAGCCCCCTGGTAGGCCGCTCCGACGGCGCCGAGAGGGCTGCTTGGGCCGAGCGGGCTGCTTGGGCCGAGCGAGGTGCTCTGGCCGACCCGGTGACTGGGGACGACCAGGTGACTGGGGACGACCCGGCGACGGTGGCCGACCGGGCCGCCGTTACCAGCGCCACAACCGTAACCAGAGCCGCAACCATTGCTGCGAGTGCTACCGCCACCTGCCGTCGCATCGGTGCGGGCAGCGTAGCCTAACCAGGAGGCGGGCGGTTGGCACCGGCGTTCGTGGGTACTGAGGGCGAGGACGCCGCCCGACCGGTGGGGGCCTCCTTCGAGGTCCGCCCGCTCTCTCGGCGCTGCACGAGGGCAAGTGCCCGCATGCACCTGGAGGTCCTCGGGACCGAGTTCTTGGCGCGCGGGGGCGAGCGGTTCCTCCGCCTGTACCACCGCGCTTGGTGCGAGAGCCCGGCTGGCCTGGCGCTGGCGGCCGTGGACGCCAGCGGCGAGCTGGCGGGGGTCTTGCTCGGGACCCTGGAACCGGCCGCGCACTACCGTTGCATGGCTCGTAGGCACGGCTTCGGGCTCGCGCTCTGGCTTCTCGGGCATGCCTTGACCCACCCACGTTTTGCCAAGGAACTGCTCGTCACGCGCGCCGTTCGCTACGCCAGGGGTGCGCTGCGGGTGATGGCTCGACGGCGCGGCCCCACCCGAGGCACAGCACCTCAGGAGAAAGAGGGAGAGATCACCCACCTCATGGTCGCCCCCTCGGCCAGAGGGGCAGGTATCGGCAAGGCGCTCGTCCACGAGGCGTTGCGGGCGGCCGAAGCGGCCGGCATCGACCACGTCGTCTTGGTCACGCGCCCCGAACTGGCAGCCAGCGGCTTTTACCTGCACCTCGGCTGGGTACCGTACGGGGAGCTGACGAGCCGGAGCGGGGAACACTTCGTCCGGTACAAATGGTCGCTACGAACATGAGCTTCACGTTGGCTTAAGCACACACCGGGGAGAGTGTCAACCAATGCCCAATGCCGCCCCACTCGAAGCGAGCACCCGCCAGAGCAGCGTCCGGTACAACTTCCTTCAACGGACCTGGGACCGCAGGGCTGGTTCTTGGGACCACGGGGCCTCTCCGGGGCTCGAACGAGTGGTGAACGCCGTACTGGAGGCGACCGGTGCGCGCCCGGGGACCAAGGCGGTCGACCTCGGCTGCGGGACGGGCAGCTTGGCCCTGCCCCTTGCCCGTCAGGGCGTAGAGGTGACCGCCGTGGACATCAGTAATGCCATGGTGAGCCAGTTGCGCGAGAAGGCGGCTCTGGCTGGCCTCCAGGGGGTCAACTGCGTGGTCTGCCCGGTCGAACATTTCGACCTCGATCCCGAGAGCGTCGATTTCGTCGTCTCCAACTATGCGCTCCACCACCTCCGGGACCCCGACAAGGAGCTCCTGGTGCGCAGGGCACTGGGCTGGCTGCGCCCGGGTGGGCGGCTCGTTATCGGGGACATGATGTTTGGCCGCGGCAAGAGCGCCCGGGACTGGGAGATCGTAGGCTCGAAGGTCGCCGTTCTGGCCAAGCGAGGTCCGGGAGGCTGGTGGCGGCTCGCGAAGAACCTCGTGCGCTTTGGCCTGCGCCTCCAGGAGCGCCCCGTCGACATGCAGACATGGGAGGCTTACTTCCGCCGCGCCGGCTTTAGCGAGGTCTTTGTGGTGCCCGTGGTGGCCGAAGCCGGGGTGGCGAGCGGCACCAAGCGCCCGGCCTAGACCCGGCCTAGACCCGGCCTAGACCGGCCTGGCCCGGGTGAGGGGCCGCGCTTGGGGCTATTTCTTCGGCTCGGTGAACGTCGCGCAGATCTTCGGCGCCGTCCCCTCCAGCGAAAGAAGGGCGCAGAAGCTCTTCGCGCCCACCTTCCAGGTCCCTCCCTCGAGCAGGGCCTCACCTTTTTGTTTTTTCAGGGCCGGCTGGCCCGCCAAGTAGATCGTGTAGGTCACCACGGCCTTTTTGCCCGCCATCTTCACGCTCAACACCTTGGCCGTGGCGCTCTTGGCCATCCCGCCCGACGCCTGCCCATGGATCACCTTGGCGAAGTCCTTACCGTCTTGGACCAGCGCGATCTTGCGCTTCGGCGGTGTCTTGCCCGAGAAGAACTGTTCCCAGTTGGTGATGATCTTGGCCTTGGCCGAGCCACCTGATTGCGAGACGTGCTTTGCGGCGTGCGTTGTGCTCGCCGACGCCGGCACTGCCCCTCCCAACGACAACACTGAAACCGCCAGCACCGCCGTGACTGCCCGGTACAACCGCCGTGCCGGCGTCATATGACCATCCATGTCGCCACCTCTCGCAACTAGGCGCTTTCTGGCCAATTTACCACTGGCCAGCAGTCATCCTGCTTTCGGCCCGCCTGGTGCTGGTCCGGCTTGGTTGGCGTTGCCACCCCGGAGCGATGCAGCCGCGACGACGGCCACGGCGATCAAGGCTGCCCCCGAGGCAAGCAGGGCGACCTCCAAGCCGTCGCGGAAGGCCGAGTAGGCGGCGTGGATCACCTTGTCCTCTATGGAGCTGCCGCCCGTTTTCCCAGGCGGCACAACCCCGGTTTCGATGGCGTGGATCACGATAGCGATGAAGTTGGGCGGGATTTGCAACACTTTGAGCCGGTGCGTGAGGTCGTGGGTCAAGTGAGCGTTCACCAAAGCGCCGAGCACGGCCGTACCGAAGACGGCACCGAGCTCGCGGCTCGTGTTGGTGGCCGACGCGGCCATGCCCGAGCGCTCCGGGGGCACCCGCGCCAGTGCCACGGTCGTGACCGGGACGACGCTCGTGCCGAAACCGAAGCCAGCCAGGGCCAGGGTCGCCATGAGCCAGAGCGAGGGCCTGGTCGACGAGAGGAGCACTTCGGAAAGCAAGATGCCGGTGCCGGCGAGGACGCAGCCCCCTGCCATCGGCAGGCGCGGCCCCTGCAGGGCGACGCGCCGGCCCGCGAGGCCGGCCGCGGCGATCATCGCCCCCGTCATGGGCAAGAACTCCAAGGCCGT
>DAHWQF010001189.1 GCA_027334785.1 Acidimicrobiaceae bacterium | reverse complement strand
CCCGCGACCGGACGGGCGGGGCCCACCCGGAGCACGCGAAGACTAGCGCGCCCCGCGGCGGCCTCGGCTGCGTCGGTCCTGGCACCGCGTCCTCGACCTCGGCCACCAGGAAGGCCCCGCCTCGTCGGCGCTCGCCGGCGCTCGGCCTTCTTGAGCCGAGCCGAGGTCGTGGCCTTCGGGGTCGTCGTGCTCGTCGTGCTCGTGGTGCTCGTGGTGCTCGTGGTGGTCGGCGCCAGGTGGACCCCGATGACCCAGTCCTCCGCGTCCCACATCGGCCCCTCGAGGGTGTCGGTGTTCGTCACGTTGTAGACGTCGGCCCTCGTCACGAGGTCGACCGGCATCTGGAACAGCGGGATGGTCGGGACGTCATACCACAGCCTCCGGTCGACCTGGTTGTAGGCCGCCTCCGCCGCCAGGGGCGCGAGCTGCTGCTCCGCCACCTGGTACAAGGCGGCCACCACAGGGTCGCTGAAGCCGAGCACGTCTCGGGTCACCGCCCCTGCGACCAGGGCGCCCGGCTC
>DAHWQF010001188.1 GCA_027334785.1 Acidimicrobiaceae bacterium | reverse complement strand
CCGAAGAAAGGGTTGGAGAGATCGAGCAGGACCACGCCGACGGTCAAGCTTCGGCCCACGCGGAGCTGGTGCGCGGCGGTGCTGCGCACGAACCCGGTGTTCGCGATCGCCTCTTGGACCCGCCGGCGGGTAGGGCCCGCTACCACCTCGGGGTTGTTCAATACGTTGGACGCGGTGCCGAGCGAAACCCCGGCGATCCGCGCCACGTCGCGGATGGTGACTCGGGCGCGACGGGGCGCGCGGGCCGAAGGGCCTGCTTGACAGTCGGCTCCCACGCCCTTAACATAGCGGTGAAATTGGCTTGAAACGATTCACGTAGCAAGGGGGGGAGCGGTGCAGGGTCCCGGTACCAACCAGCGGGTCCTTTCACTTGAGCACGCAAGCAAGTCGTTCGGAGCCGTGAAGGCGCTCGTGGACGCCTCGCTCGAGCTATACCGCGGTGAGACGCATGGGCTAGTCGGCGAAAACGGCGCTGGCAAGTCGACGCTCGTAAAGGTCCTGGCCGGGGCCCACCGTCTCGA
>DAHWQF010001187.1 GCA_027334785.1 Acidimicrobiaceae bacterium | reverse complement strand
GGTCCGGGGTAGTTCAATTGGAAGAACGCCGGACTTTGGATCCGGATGCTTGGAGGTTCGAGCCCTCCCCCCGGAGCCCTTCTACCAGCAGTTTCTTGTCACTAGCCCTAAAACAAGCGTTCCCGGGCTCGCGTTGGCCGCCGAACGGTAGCGGGCCGACCTTGAGGGGTCGGACCGGTGGCGAATGAGGATTTGACGGGCGTTCAGGTGGCCGTTCGGGAGGCGAGGGAGCGACCTTTTGTAGCCTCGGAGCCAAAGAGCCAGTTTTCGGGCAAGCTGACGCCAGGTGAGGTTCCCGGCGGTGCCGTAGTGGCGGACGCCTTGCGGGCTAAAGGGCGTCAAGGAGGCGGAAGAACGCCCCGAGCCATGGGCCCCAGGCCAGGACGCGCCAGCGGGCCCGCCGGGCGCCCTTCACGATCTGGCAGGGGATCTCGACAAAAGCCTGCAAGAAGGTCCGGAAGTCCATGCTGAGAAGGCGACGACGCTGCTCGTTGTGCTGGGACGCCCAACGGGGGCTGAC
>DAHWQF010001186.1 GCA_027334785.1 Acidimicrobiaceae bacterium | reverse complement strand
TCCGTACGCAAACGGATCTCAAACCATTTAGTGCGCGGCAAATCCTTCAGATAAGCCTTTGTCACCTTGTTTCCGGCCGCAAGACCGTTGGGACCACCCTCAGCAACCTTACCAGTAAGCTGACGCTCAATGCGCTGATAACTGTCTTCCTCAACGATACGATACTGATCGTTCAGATCCTTACGAATCCGTGCGAGCTCGTGCTCCTCAATGGACTTGGCACGGGCATCCTTCTCGATACCGTCGCGGGTAAAGACCTGCACGTCGATCACCGTACCATACATACCGGCAGGCATCCGCATGGAGTTGTCTTTCACGTCGGAGGCTTTTTCACCGAAAATTGCCCGCAGGAGTTTCTCTTCTGGCGTCAACTGGGTCTCGCCCTTGGGCGTGACCTTGCCCACGAGAATGTCACCGGGCGCCAATTCCGCACCAATTACGACAATGCCGGACTCATCGAGGTGGCGCAAGGCGCCCTCTGCGACATTGGGAATATCCCGGGTGATTTCTTCTGGTCCCAG
>DAHWQF010001185.1 GCA_027334785.1 Acidimicrobiaceae bacterium | reverse complement strand
AAGCCCACGACGACGGGCGCCAGCACGGCGAGCAGCGCCGGCGTGACGAGCTCACGCAGCGACGCCCGGGTGCAGATGTCGATGACCCGGCCGTACTCGGGGCGTTCGGTGCGGTCCATGATGCCGGGGTGCTCCCTGAACTGGCGGCGCACCTCCTGGACGATGACGCCAGCCGAGCGGCCCACCGCCCGTATGGCCTCGGACGAGAAGAGGAAGGCGATCGAGCCGCCGATCAACAAGCCGATGAACACCTTGGGGTTGGCGACGTTGATGGCGGTAGCCACATCCTCGTAGAGGGCGTTGCCCACGGCGTGCAGGTTCAGTTGCTCACCGATCGTCTGGACGAACGCCGCGAAGAGCGCGAGGGCGGCGATCACGGCCGACCCGATGGCAAAGCCCTTGGTGACGGCCTTGGTCGTGTTGCCTACGGCGTCCAGGTGCTCCATGATCCTCTGGGGTTCGCCTGTGAACTCACCGCTCATCTCGGCGATGCCGGCGGCATTGTCCGACACGGGGCCGTA
>DAHWQF010001184.1 GCA_027334785.1 Acidimicrobiaceae bacterium | reverse complement strand
TCGAGGAGTGGGGCCGCTTCCTGCCGAACGAGACAACCGCAGTGTCCCTCCTCGACCGGCTCTTGCACCACGGGGTCGTCGTGGTGACAGAGGGCGAGAGCTTCCGCATGCGCGAGGCACGCAACAACCCGGGGAGGAGGCCTCGCCATGACGGTTGAAACCCCGTCGCGTAACGATGGCGTAACGATGCGGCCCTGCCCAGTCTGCCAAGGGAGCTTCGAGCCCCGAGGACGCGCCCGTTATTGCAGCGACCGCTGCCGGCAGGAGGCGTCCCGTCGCCGCCACCAGGCCGAGGTGCCCGAAGTGCCACTGCCCCCCAAGGGAAAGCGGAGGGCCGTCACGGTCTATCAATGTGACAGCTGCGGGGAGAGGGCGCTCGGGGAGCAGTACTGCGAAGAATGCCGCACGTTCATGAGGTCTTTGGGCAGGGGCGACATGTGCCCGCACTGCCTGTTGACTGAACTACGAGGCCCGTCTCGGGCACGAACGAGGGCGTCAGGGGGCGGTCAGTGTTGGGCCGG
>DAHWQF010001183.1 GCA_027334785.1 Acidimicrobiaceae bacterium | reverse complement strand
CCGGCCGCCGGCCGCCGCGGGTGGTGGCGATCGGCGGCGGTCACGGGCTGGCCGCCACCTTGCGGGCGGTGCGGCGCTACACCGCCGACGTGACGGCGGTGGTGTCGGTGGCCGACGACGGCGGGTCGTCGGGGCGCCTGCGGGAACTGCTGCAGGTCATGCCGCCGGGCGACCTGCGCAAGTGCCTGGTGGCCCTGGCCGAGCCGGGTTCACTGCTGGCCCAGGCGTTCGCCCGCCGGTTCGCAGAGGAGGAACTGGCGGTCCACGCCCTCGGGAACCTGGTGCTGGCCGGCCTGATGGACGCGGCAGGGGACCCGGTAGCCGGACTGGACGAGGCCTGCCGTCTCCTCGGGGTCCAGGGGCGGGTCCTCCCGGCGACGTCGGAGCCGGTCGTCCTCGAAGCGATCGCCGCCTGCGGTCAGGTGGCCGGCCAGGTGGCGGTCATGGGCACCGATCGCATCCGGCGCGTGTCGTTGATCCCCGCCGACGCGGTGGCGCCGGCGCCCGTGGTGGAGGCGATCG
>DAHWQF010001182.1 GCA_027334785.1 Acidimicrobiaceae bacterium | reverse complement strand
CCGGGATCGAGCTTTCCACCAAACGGGTCGAACGCTGCGCAGAAGCTGACGGCAAGGCGGTAGCGGCAGCAATCGACACCCATGCGGCCGCGGTCGCAACCGGAGAGGTGGTGCCCCTCGGCCCCGCTACCCCGGTCGCCAAGCTGTACGTAGCCGTCGATGGCACCGGGGTACCCGCGGTGCCCGCCGGTACCGCGGGCCGGAAGGGCAAAGGCCCGGACGGGCGGGCCCATACCCGGGAGGTCAAGCTCGGGGTGGTCTTCACCCAGACCACCACCGACGACGAGGGCTTCCCGATCAGGGATCCAGGCTCTTCGAGCTACGTCGCCACCTTGGAGAGCGTCGAGCACTTCGGCACCCTCGTCGACGCGGAGGCCCGCCGGCGAGGCTCAGCCAAAGCCACAGAGGTGGTCGTCCTCGGCGACGGGGCGACCTGGATCTGGGCCCTCGCGAAGGCGCACTTCCCCAAAGCGGCCCACATCGTCGACCTCTACCACGCGAGAGAGCACCTCTCCGACCTCG
>DAHWQF010001181.1 GCA_027334785.1 Acidimicrobiaceae bacterium | reverse complement strand
CTCGCCCTGCTCGAAAAGGATGGGCTCTCGCCCCTCCACCAGGACCGCGTAGCGCAGGCCCGGCTTCAACCGGTTCCAGCCAGGCGTGAGGGTCGAGGTGATGTAGCGGACGTTCTCGTCGTACATGCACAAGAGCGCCCCGAGCTCGTGCCGACGCATCGCCGCGCGCGCTCGCTCGAGGCGATAGGCCCGCATGCGGGGCCAGTTGATGCGTTCCTGCCAGTCCATGCCAACGGCGCCAAAAGAAGCCATCGGATCGCGTCACATCCTTTCCACGTTGAGCACGTCACTGTAGACCTCGCTCGCCGGCGCCCCCGACGTGCGGGGCACGTCCACCGGGCGGCCGCTGCGGCCCCGGCCGACCCGTCGGTCAGCCGATGACCTCCTCTGCGATCGCCTTCACGTCGCCGTCGTCGAGCAGGCCGTGGAGCTCCAGCGACCTGCGCTTCACCCGCTGGAGGATCTCTGCCTGCTGCGCGTCGTCGGCACGGAGGCCCAGCCGCTCCAGCGCCTCGGCCACGT
>DAHWQF010001180.1 GCA_027334785.1 Acidimicrobiaceae bacterium | reverse complement strand
GATGGCGATGCTCGCGGTGGGAGGTACCTGCCCCGAGCTTCCCGGGCGAGCCACCCCTCTCCGCTTCGAGCTGACCGCCGCCTGAGCCCAGCACCCGTGGCACCCACGGCGTTGCACAGCCAACGGCAACGACAGAGGGACCTCCAGCCAAAAGCAGGTCCCGGGACCTGGGTGGGTCGTGACCGGCCGACGTCGGGCGCTCCTCAGCCAGAGCCGACGACCCACCCCGGCCATCCATGGCCGGCTGGCGACCACCACGGTCCTCCCTCAGCTGCTCCGCTCCGCTCGTAGAGCCTGTGACAACCCACCCCGCGGTGGACCGCTCCGCTCGGTCGCCAGTCACCTAGGAAGGAAGGGCCGGGACTTTACGGGAGCCGGGCACCTACCGCTCGGCCTTGCCCGCCAAGACGAGCGCTCGTATGGCCACCTCGCACGCCGGCTGGCCCTCACGCACCGGCTCCCGGTCGCCTCGCATGAGATGCCGGCGTCCTGCCGGCTGGCGAGCTGGGCAGGGCACTGCAA
>DAHWQF010000117.1 GCA_027334785.1 Acidimicrobiaceae bacterium | reverse complement strand
GCATTTCCGGCCGCTACAGGGACGACGAGGCCGGGAGCGTGGCCCTAGAGGGCCTAGCAACGGCTGTACGCACCTACGACCCGACCCGCGGGCCGTGGCAGCCGTGGGTCATCCTCCACGTCAGGGCGGCCCTGCGGGTGTGGGTCGCCGCTGAGCGCCGCCAGAGGGAGGTAGTCCCACTGCTCCCCCCTCCTAACTCGCAACTGTCGCCTGAGGACCTCTCCCGAGCCGTCGTAGATGACCTCCTGGCGTCTCTCGACGCCCGCCATGAGGCTCTCGTCCGCCGGAGGGTCATAGATGGCGTCCCCAGTGATGTCATAGCCCGCGAAATGGGTGTGACGCCCCGTCGAGTGCGCATGCTCACCGATGAGGCCATGACAACGCTGAGACAACGCCTGAAGCTGCAATAGGGGGGGTCTAGTGCGCTGAGGCCACCGGGTGAGGGCTTGTCACCGCCCTCCCTGAGCTGCCCGACTTCCGCCGCCGGCGTCACCGTGACACTCACCGGTGATGGCCGAGCTGGACGCCGCAGAGCGCAAGGCGCTCCCCAAGTCTGATTTTGTCTTCCCGGACCGGGCCCCCGGGCCCGGCAGTTACCCCGTCCCCGACGAGGACCATGCTAGGGACGCCCTGGCCCGCGTAGCGGCCAACGGGACGCCCGAAGAGCAGGCCGAGGTCCGCCGGGCCGTCCACGAGCGCTACCCCGACATCGAGATCGAGGGCGCAGAGTGACCCGGGCGCCGAGCTGGCCCAAGCACACGAGCCCCGATCCCAGCCTCGCCATCTATGACGAGGAAGCCAAGAGCCCCCCCGCGGTCATAAACCCGCGGATGCTCGACCGCACGAAGCCCCGGTGGGGCGACGAGGCGATCGACGCCATCCTCACCCGCCTCGAAGAGATGGAATCGGGCCGTTCGGCCCTCGGCCAGCGCCTTTGGGCCGAGATCAACGCGGTAGTCGAGGAATACGGTAACGACGACGACAACACGGTCGTGACCACACAGCCCGACGCGCAGGGCTACGTCAGGATCACGAGCGTGGTGGCCACCGTGCCCTCCGGGGCGACCGGCGTGCTGCAACTCGGAGCCCGCGTGTTTTACCTCGGCGCAGGTGTCACCGACCTCATGGGCCTCGCGTGCCAGCTCAACCAGTCCGACTTGCGCCAGCTCACTGTTTCGGTCGCGGGCCCTGTGTCGCTCTACCTCGCCGGCCACGTCTCGCCCATGCAGGGCCAGCTCCCGGTCTAATGGCGACCCAAGTCCCCTACGTGGCGGTCCCCCCTGGCATCGCATCACGCGTCAGCTCAGTCTTCGGGCGCACCGGCAATGTCGTTGCCGAGGCCGGCGATTACAGCGCCGCGCAGATCGCCGGGGGCCTCTCCCGCGTGGCCACCACCGGCGCAGCGGGCTTTGCGCTGCAAAATGCGACGCCCACCATCCTGTCCTGGACTGCACCCGATGACGGGCAGTTGCACACGATCATTGTCCCCGGGCTCATTGACGTGTCCAGTGCTGCGACGGGGGGCTCTTGCGCTCTCGTGGTCAACGGCGTCACGCTCGTAGCGGCGGGGGGCTACACGTGGCTCAATGGCAACTTGCCGGCGGCGACCTACGAGCCAACGGCACCCATCGCCGTGGGGGTGCCACCGGGCCAGACGGCAGAGCTTGCGCAGCATGCGGCCCTCACGGCCGGCGCCGCCACTGTCTACGCAGAGATTTGGGCCGCGTGATGGCAGACGACGAGCGGTGCGAGACCTGCGGCGCCATCCATGACGCCGCCGAAGAGGCCAAAGAGGCCGAGAAAGAGGCTCACGAGGCCGCGCAGCAAGAGCGGGCCGAGGGTGAGCCCGAGGACGCCGCGCGACTGGAACGCCTGGAAGAGCGCATCAAGACCCTGGAGGACCACTTGGCAGAGGCCGAGAAGCACGAGCACGAGGGCGACGAGAAGACGGAGGACAAGCCCGAGGACAAGAGCGAGCCGAAAGAAACGCCCGGGCCGAAACCTGAAGAAACATCCGGGGACAAGCCCGCTGCCGAGCCCGTGAAGGTGCCCCCCCAGGACAAGGACGAGGTGCAAGCGGAGCGCCACCCGGTGCCCGTGAGCCGCTGGCACCGTCACAGGAGCCACCGGTGAGCTGCGAAGGGCCCGAGCGCCATTTACGCACCTGCACCCATTGGTTCCGCCACCGGTCCCCGCGATGGAGGGCCGTAGCGCTTGCCTACGTGATCGGGTTCGCGGCCGGCCTCGCGGCGCACAGGAGGGCCCGGTGAACGACACGATCAACCCGGCCGACATCCCCATAGGACCTGTGCCCACCTCGATCGCCATCGGCTACCAAGCGGCCGCAAACCTGGTCGCGTTGCGGATCAGCGACCCGGGCGGCGTAAAGATCGTGCTGCTGGAGCCCTCCCAGGCCATCAAGATAGCCGGCCGGATGCTCTCGGTCGCCAAGACAGTGGTGGACAAAGCCCGTCACGCCAACGGCAATACCAACAAGCTCCTGGTCCCCGTCCCGGCAACGAACGGCAAGAAACATGCCTAGGATCGACCCTTCCGAGCGGGGAAAGTGCCAGAAATGCGGCGAGAAGATCGCCGGCAACAAGTTCTACTGCGACACGCACAGGCCCGAGAAAGCCCCGAGAAAACCGCCTCAGCGCACGAAAAAGGCCGTAGAGACGGTCCAAGCTGAGCCGGTAACCGCGATCGCGACGGCCGTAGCCGACGCGGGCGCCGGCATCCGGCCCAGCAAAAAGGGCCCCACAGCGGACCAGACCGCCAAGGTACTCGGCCGCGTCCTTGTCTACATATCGGCGCTCTTGGTGATGTCGTTGATCGCTAACGACCCCGACGTGGGGAGCGAGGAAGACCACGAGGCGCTCGCCGCGTCCCTCACCCTCACCGACTCCCAGGCCGTCGCCATCATGCACCCGGTCAGCCGCATCCTGACCCCCACCGCGATGTGGCAAAAATACGGCGGAACGGTCATCGAGAACAGCGACATCCTGGAATCGATCGTAGCCGTCTATGACTACATGTCCGGGCTCGTCCGCTACAAGCGGGAGCGGGCCCGGAGGGAGGCGCTCAGGCGGGGCCAGATCGCCCAGCCGGCGCCTCCGGCCATGAACGGCCATGCCGTCATAGCGCCCTCTCCCGAGGTGGTCACCCACGCGCAGCGTATGACGGAGGGAGAGCGGCAGAACCCCGCTTATGACCCGACCGCACCGCGCGGCTATGAGCAGGGCGTCAAGGTTTCGCGGTCGATGTTGAGAGGTGATCAATAGTGAGGTTGTCGCGAGTTGTAGGCGCCGACCGCGTGCCCGAGCCCGAGCCGGTCCTGTCCCCCGCGCATAGGGAGTTGCTCGGCACGATTGAGGGGCTCATCCGCGAGGCGGCCAAAGCGCCGGGTTCGGCCGGGGTGGTCCAAGTCTTCGCTGGGCTGCTCCCGTCGATGAAACGCGATGTGGCCCGTATCCCCGAACCAACCCTCCGGCGGGTGTGCAAGCAATTTGCCGAGCGTCTAGAGAACATCGCCGGTGACGAGACCGGCATGGCCCCCGTCGTCCTTGAGCTACCGACAGGAGGTGATAATGAGCACCGTACCGACCCAGACCCAGACGCCCACCCCAGTGACGCCGACGCCAGCGAGCCTGTTGGCAGTATTGGTTGAGTGGCTGGCCGGCGAGCTGGCCAAGAGCCCGACCATCCTCAAACTGGCGGGCCTAGGCGCCGTGGTGGCAGCTGCCATCCCCGGCGACATATCTAACCAATACCTACGCGCGGCCCTAACCCTTGGGGGCTTCGCCCTCACAGCGATAGTCCACGCCGCCGAAACGCTGAAGAAATAAAGGAGATCGCATTGATATTTATCGAGGCGTTCGGGGGTGCCCTGGTGGGCTCCGTCTTGGGCCTTGGCGTAGCGGCTAAGGTGTTCGCCCGTGCCCTGAAAGCCAAGATGACGGCCGGCATGGCCGACCTCTTCGGAGGGCAAGACCTCTTCGGAGGGCAATAAGCGTTGTACCTCCATGTCTACGACTCGGCGCCCAGGTCCTTCCCCTGGTTCGCGGATGTACTGCTCGTCTACGCGGACGGGCAGTACGACAACCTGGCGTGGGCGCAACGGCATTTCCCGAACGCCCGGCTGCTCCAATGCACCGTGACCGGGCGCCCGGGCGTGCGCGTGATCGACGTAGAGCCCGGTTGCGTCTGGCCCGTCTCCAAGGCCGTCGAACTTGTGCAAGAGGACATCAAGGACCGCTACCGCCCCTGGCTCTACGCCAACGCGGCTACGTGGGCCGAACTCGGGAACGCTCTCCAGGAGGCGGGCGTAAGTGGCGCTCTTTATGATCGCTGGCTCGCCCAACCTGACGGCGTGGCAGAGGTCCCCCCCGGCTATCAGGCCAAACAGTACTCGTGGCCCGAGCAGCACCCGGTGGTGCCCCCAGGTGAGGGGAGCCAGGGCTACGACGTGAGCGTGGCATGGCTGGAAGCGGTCATGTGGCGCCCTCCGGTACGGTGACGCGTTGGACCTGCAACAAATCTCGCTCCGGGTCACCAAGAACGGGGCCGAGCGGGCGTTGGTCGTCGGCGGCGTAGGCTCCGGCAAGAGCACGCTCGCTGACTATCTAGGCACCGACTTTACGCGGCGCTATAGCAAATCTCGCCGGCTCATTGCCGACACCAAGCCCCGCTATCGCGCGGAGGTTACTGTCCAGGGCCGCAACGCCAAGCACCTGTACCGGAAGTGGGGCCACGGCCAGGCCGTGCCCGGCTCCGTGCTCGTCTACGAGCCCGAGGACCTAGCCCTCGCCTGGGACCTCGGCTACCGCGTGGCCATAGTCCAGGGCGAGTCGATGGCCGACCTCGTGCGCGTCCTCGACGTGTGCGAGGCGTTTTTCCGCCAGGCGAACGCCAAGGTCCCGAGCCTGCTGCAGGTGGACGAGACGTGCGATTTTTTCTCCGCCAACGGCTACCCAAAAGGCGGCAGTGACGTGATGATCCGGGTGGCGAGGGCCGGGAGGGAGCGGGGCCTTGGTGGCCTCTATTGCTCTCAGCGCACGCGAGCTATCCCCGTTAGCATCATCGAGGAAATGGAGCGCCTCTACCTTTTCCGCCTCGACGCCGCCGGTGACATCAAGCGCCTCGAAGAGATGGGGGCGCCGGTGACCGTGGACGACATGCCGCGTGAAGAGCACGCCTTCCGGTACTGGCGGAAGCGGGGGGGCTATGACGACCTCTACGGCCCCTATCGCCTAGCCCTCTGACCAGGGCCGGAGCACAAACCCCTTCCGCGTAGTCTTCACGGCCGACACCCAAGGGTGATATGGCCGGCATGACAGAAGCACTCGATCACCCGATCGTCTTCTTGTTCGCGGTGACGATCGGCGTGTTCTCCCTCGGTGCGATCATCCAATGGGCCCTAAAGGCCGGGAACTTCGGTGGCGGCGCCACCGTCTTCGGAGGTTAAGACAGTGGCAAATCAAGCCCCCGTAGTGCAGCCGGGCTCGCAGTTCGATATCCCCGGCGTCCCCAACGCGACCCAGTGGTACGACCAGTACGAGGACACCCAGGACCTCGCCCTCACCCCGGGCAACACGCAAAAGAGCGTGCTCAACATTCAGGACATGCGGCGCACCGACGTCGTGTTCGACTGGGAATACGTCTGGTCTTTCGCCAACGTTGTCACCTTCGACGTGACCGACGTAAACCGGAGCGCCTATTTCCCCTATAACATTTTCGGTCCCGTCAAAATGTTGATCCAGAACCAGTATTCCTGCATCGACGTTGAAAACGGGATCGACTGGTACATTTTCAACCTGGTCAGGCCCTACCGCAAGACCGCCGCGGACCGCCTCACCAACAACTACGCCAACACGGCCGGTTCCCCGGTGGGCACCCCGAACGATGGCTTTCTTTACGCGGGCGACCCCCAGGCCAATCTTGTCGCACCGGCCCAGTTCGGGTCTGCGGCCATCGCCGCCAACACGACCGATAACGTCAACATCGTCCTCGACCTGCCGGCGGGCGTGTGGTTCGACGAGTACTACGCGTTGGACGTGTCGGGTAATTTCCTCGCTGCGACGGCCGATACTTTTGTCTCGCCGCAGTACATGGCGGGCACACAGCGCCTTATCAGGCCCTCGATCAAGACCAACCCGCTCATCGCAGTGGGCTCCGGCTCGGACGAGAGCCCCTACAACGAGGCCGCGGCCGGCACGTCCACCGTCGCCTCCACCGGATCGCTCAACATCCGCCGCCACGGCGTCTACGGCAACAACGTAACGGCCAGTCTGCCCGCCCCCCAGCCCTGGCAGTACCAGTGGCTCACCCAGCGGTTCGCGATCGCCGGGGTGTCCCGCCAGATCATCCAGATCCCTGACGATGCCGGCCAGGTGCTCTTTCTCTACCTGCGCCTGTGGGACCCGGCCGCTAACGGAGGCCTCGGTGCCCCGATCCAGACGAGCGCCCTCACCAAGGTAAGCCTGCTTTACGGTTCGGGCCTCACGCGGTTTGAGGGGACCCCGCTCGAGTTCCAGGCGTTGTGGATCGCCAAGCACGGCGTACTGCTCCCGCCGGGCGTGATCGGCTACGACTGTGGCTTGGACGAGTTGGGCACATTTAGCAACAAGCGGGCGCTAAATACGCTCAACACGGCCGGCATCGAGTGGTCGCTAGAGTTCGCGGCCCCCACGTCCAACCAGGCCTACGCGGTGCTTGGCACCGAAAGCCTTGTGTACGTCGTGTAATGCGGAGGGGTGCCATGTTGACAAGGAGTGACGCCTAATGGCGATGGGCCCGAGCACAGCGGTCGTAGACGGCCAGCGCTTCACGTTCCCCACGGGCAACGCGTACAACCCAACTGGCTTCGGGCAGTTGGTGCAAATGCAGCCGATCTCGAACGTCAACGTCCCCCCGATGGTAGGCGGCGGTGGCGGCTCTATGGGCGGCGCAGTCCAGGGCACCGACGTGGTGGGCGGTTACGGGACGGCCAACCTCAACTCCGCCGCGACGATGGCCGCCAACCAGAACCCGTGGAGCCTGCGCGATTCCCCGCTCCTGTGGGCCGTTATCGGCCTTGTCCTCTCGCTCTTGATCCTCACCAAGATCCACTGGGGGAAGTCCCTTATCTCGGGCGAGGAAAAGGCGAACGTCGGCCCCATGCACGAATCGGCAGAGGCAGGTGCGTAAATGGCGCTCGGGTCCTTCAAAACAGGGTTTTGGGTCGCCGTGGGCGTCCTCGTGGCGCTTATCGTTGTCGGCCTCCTTGCAGGGTTTTTCGTGAAAGGTTGATGCCAGGTGCCCAAGGTCCATGTCCCCACGCTCTTCACGGTCCTAGTGATCGTGCTCATTTTGTTCCTGATTTACCACTTCCTGCTCGGCCGGAAGCGAGGTTGAGATGGCAGCTAGCGACACCGTAGTCCACGTCATCCTGTTCTTTTTCATCGGGGCGCTGCTCGTCCTGGTGGTCACGCACGCGTCCGGCTTCTCCACGGCCGTCACGGCAGCAGGGGGCCAGGTCACGAACATGGGTTCTCTCCTTACCGGCAATGCCGGCAACGTGGGCAGTGTGAAGGGCGCCGGACCTTTCCAAGCGGGGTTGTAACATGGCCCGCGTCCAGCGGGTGAGCCGGTACATCCCCGGCGGCACGGCTATGGACGTGTCCCCCGTCACCTGGCGAGGGCTCCCGGTCCCGGCCGAATGGCAGGAAATAGGCGCCTATAACCGGCCGCCACTCACCCACCAGCTCTCCACCTACGTCGGCGTGCAGCGCAAGTGCGGCGTTGCCGGCCTTTCGGTCAACTGGGCTCAGCCTCAGCTCATCAACCCTGCCGGGCGCCAGCCGTGGCAACAGTCCAAGCAGCTCGCCAGTTATCAGGGCACGCAGCGTTTCTACGCCACCCCGAGCCAGCCCCAGCCCTCGCGCTTTACGCTCTTCGGGCTCCGGCGCAACATCACCGAACAACAGGTCGCCCAGAGCGGCCCGTCGTTGCTCGCCTTTACCCAGGCCCAGGAGGCCAACGCGCAGCCTGGCAGCGGCGTCGGGAACTGAGCCGTGGCCGAAGACGAGGCGCACGAAGAGCCCAAGGGCGAGCCGGGCGAGCACGCGGCCAAGGGCGGCAAAGTCGGAAAGCTCGTAAGCGACCACAAGCTCGCGATCGCGAGCGTGGTGATCGGCATAATCGGGCTCATTGTTTACCTGCGGTCGCGGTCATCCTCGTCCTCGACCACGAGCACAAGCCCCGGCACCACTGTCACGCCGAACAGCCCCGGCACCACTGTCACGCCGAACAGCCCGCCGAACAGCCCGGGTGGAGGCGGTGGCGGGGGAGGCGGCAACAACGTAGCCGGCCTGATCTCCCAGCTCGAAAAACAGAACGCGGCCCAGATGAAGGCGCAATCCAAGACCTTCCAAGGCGAACTGACGTCCCAGCAACAGGCCAACGCGGCCGCACTCGCGGCCCAGCAGGCCCAGTTCCAGACCACCGACCAGCAGATGCAGGGCCAAATTACCGGCCTGTCGGGCCAACTATCGGGCCTGCAAAGCCAGTACGGGACCCTGCAAAGCCAGAACCAGTCCCTCTTGTCGCAGATCGCGGCGCTCCTGAAGGGGCAGCAGTCCTCGTCCCCCCCGCCCTCCAGCAATAACGTCACGGCCGTAGCGAACGGTTCCACACCGCCGCCCTCTGGGGTCAATACGACCACCAATGCCACGACACCCTCCGGCATCCCTGTCGGGCAGTCCGTGGCACCCAACCAAGTCGGGGCCGGCGGCGGGATACCGGTCGGCAACGGCCAGTACGTCCAGGGCACCCAACAACAGCAACAGGCTCAGTTGGGCGAGACGGGCCAGAGCGTC
>DAHWQF010001179.1 GCA_027334785.1 Acidimicrobiaceae bacterium | reverse complement strand
AGGGAGAGCGCTGGGCGTGGGTAGGTTTCTTCGACTCCGTCGACGACACCGAGGTGGCTGCTTCGCTCTTCGACGTGGCCTTGGACTGGTCCCGGCGCCAAGGTGCCGAGCTCGCGCTCGGGCCGGGCAACTTCACGACCAATGACGAGATCGGCCTACTGGTGGAGGGCTTCGAGTACCCCCCGGTCGTAATGACCCTGGAAAACCCTCCCTACTACGAGCGCCTCTGGGCCGGCGCCGGCTGGGAGCAGGCCATGGACCTTTACGGGTACCAGTTCCTGCGCGACCAGACCGAGCTGTCCGAGCGGCAACGCCAGGCCCTCGAGCGGGTGAAAGAGCGTTCCAACTTCAAAATCCGGGAGATGCGCGCCCACGATTTCGAGCGCGAGGTCGGCTTGTTCTTCGATTTGTACAACCAGACCTGGCAGCACAACTGGGGTTTCGTGCCCATGCCCGAGGCGGAGGTCCGCCACCTGGCGCGCCAGTTGAAGCCCCTGCTCAACCCCCGCTACGCCTTCGGGCT
>DAHWQF010001178.1 GCA_027334785.1 Acidimicrobiaceae bacterium | reverse complement strand
TCTGGCTCCCGGCCTCGACCGGCGGCGTCAGGCTCCGCCTCGTCCAGCTTGCCAACGCCCCGCTACCCCGAGCGTGAGCATCGCCTTCGACGACAGCGCCGCCTCCGGGCCCGCCACCAAGCTCGCCGCCGCAGCAGCCGGGCTCGTCCTCCTCGTCGCGCTCCTCGCAGCGGGGGCGGGGGCAGGGATCGCGTCGCTCCTCGGCGGCGGGGGCACGGCTCCCTCGGCCACGGCCACCGCCGCCATCCCGCCGGCCATGCTCGCCCTCTACCAAGAGGCGGCCACCACCACCTGTCCGGGGCTGCCGTGGACGGTGCTCGCCGCGATCGGGACCGTCGAGTCCGACAACGGCACCTCCACCCTGCCTGGCGTTTCGGCTGGCCAAAATGCTTCCGGGGCGGAAGGGCCCATGCAGATGCTCGGCCCGACGTTTGCCGCGTATGACACTCCGGTCCCGCCCGGCGGGGCAAATCCGCCGTCGCCCTACGACCCGACCGACGCGGTGTACGCGGCGGCACGGATG
>DAHWQF010001177.1 GCA_027334785.1 Acidimicrobiaceae bacterium | reverse complement strand
AACTCCTTCATTCTTCTTGTTCGGGTTGGTCGCTTGGTCGACGTCACCACTGCTTCGTTGTCCCTTCGGTTGCCGGCCTGAGCGGGAGGGTCACTGGCGGCTGGAGCCGTGGTCCATCGCCCGCATCATGAGCGCCATCATCCCGACACAGGCCACGGCAAAGGCCACAAACCCGATGTTGATGGTGCCGGTGGCCACCAGGGCCAGAACGATGATGATCATCGGGATGCAGCAGGCGATCATCATCCAGTGATGTCTGCCGCTGCCGGCGCGCTCCGCGTGGTCGGGTTCGCGGATGCGGTGGTCGCGCTCGAAGCCTCTCTCGAGGTCGCGGCCGGTCACGTCGGCCTCCGAAGCGACCCCGGCACGCGGCCGAGTCGGGCGTAGAGGGGGCAGTGCCCGAGGCTCCCGGTCACCGCCAGGTCGAGCCCTGCAGCCACGAGCAGCACCTCGAGCACGACAGCGAGTGCCGACGCTGCCGTGGCGAGCAAAACCGCTCCCGCCACTATCGCACCGATACCGA
>DAHWQF010001176.1 GCA_027334785.1 Acidimicrobiaceae bacterium | reverse complement strand
GGTTCAAGTCCCCCCTCCGACACGCACAGTCTCCGACTCTTTGAGCCCAACTTCGCTGTACAGCACGTTGAGCGGTGGAGCGCCGGCAACCGTCACTTCGAGGTGATCCGGGAACACGGTCACCCCGTCCACGAGTTCCTCGACCAGTACCCGCCGCTCGGTATCCTCGGCGGCCCCCCAGACTACCTGGACGTCGAGCTCCTGGAGCACCTTGGCAACCTGCTCGAAGCGCTCGACCAGCTCCGAGCGGAGGCTCTCCTGGCGATCCTCCTCGCCCACCTGTGCCCGTACGGCTTCGATGTCGCGGCTGAGGCGCTGCTCCTCCTCGCTGAAAAGCTCTTTGCTGATGCCGTCCTCGTAGTACAGCTCTAGGAGCTTCCTCCGCTGCTCGGTCAGCGCCTTCAACGCAGCCGCCGACCTGCGCCTCGGCCGGCGGGCTCCCGCCTTCGCGGGGTCGCCCGCCTGGCCGTACGCCAGCTGCCGGCGGATGGCCTCCCGGAGCCGCTCGTCCTGGCCGATGAGCGC
>DAHWQF010001175.1 GCA_027334785.1 Acidimicrobiaceae bacterium | reverse complement strand
CTCGACCTGATCGAGGGCTTCGACCGCCAGGTTCAGATCTTCGAGCGCGACGTCGAACGCCAACTGCGAGACGACGCCGGCTACCACGCGATCCAGGCGATCCCGGGAGTCGGCAAGACCTTCGCCGCCATCTTCGTGGCCGAGATCGGTGACGCCGGGAGGTTCACCTCGCCCGCCCACCTCTGCTCGTGGGCCGGGCTTACCCCCCGCCACCGTGAGTCCGACACGACGGTGAAGCGTGGCCCAATCACCAAGCAGGGCTCGCGTCTCGTGCGCTGGGCGGCGGTCGAGGCAGCACAGCGTACCCGGGGGGCTTCGTTCCTCCAGGCCCACCGCCACCGCGTGGCCGACCGCCGCGGCAAGGGCATCGCCAAGGTGGCCACCGCCCGCAAGATCGTCTCGCTCGTCTTCTACGGCCTCAGGGACGGCGAAGTCCGTTGCCTGGCCGAGGTCGGGTGAACCAAGGCCCGGACGCGACCAGGCTGTGCTCGCCGTATGTCATGGCACCCAAAAAGGCGTTGCCGA
>DAHWQF010001174.1 GCA_027334785.1 Acidimicrobiaceae bacterium | reverse complement strand
CCCGGGAGAAGGTGTCCTAGGGCCTAAGGGTCAGTTCCCAATAAAAGAGCATCGGCAAGGCCAGCGCAAAGCCAAAGCGGCGACGCTATTCGTGCAGGCCGCACTCCGTCTTGTCCCGCCCGGACCAACGGCCCGAACGCGCTTCTTCACCCGGGCGCACAGGCCTCGTGCAGGGCCAGCACCCGATCGAAAGGTAGCCCTTGCGCAGCAGAGGGTTGACGGGGACGTCGTGGTCCGCGATGTAGCCGTCGACGTCGAGCTCGGTCCAGTTGGCGAGCGGGTTGACCTTGACCAGGCCACGGCGGTCACGGCTCACGATCGGCGCGTCTCGCCGGGTGGAAGCCTCCTGCCGGCGCAGGCCGCTCATCCAGGCCAGCTTGCCGACTAGGGCGCGCCCCAGTTGCTCCACCTTGGCGGGCGAGCAGCAGTTGACGGGGTCGGACTTCCAAAGCGGGACCGGAGCCGGGGGGACGGTCAGGATGCGCAGGTTGAGCCCGTAGCGCCGGCGCACCTCCTCGAGCGTGGC
>DAHWQF010001173.1 GCA_027334785.1 Acidimicrobiaceae bacterium | reverse complement strand
GCGGAGTCCTTGCCCTCGGCTCCCCAGACGAACTTGCCGGTCTGATGGTTCGAGACGAGGGTGATATAGGAGTGGCCTTTCCGCCAGCTGACCTCGTCGACGCCAATCGAGAACAGCTTGTCGAGGCGGTGCGGGTCGAGCTCTGTCGCCATGACGCGCTCGATGATGCGCCCGACCGAGTCCCAGTCGACGCGGAGTAGGCGCCGGATTGCGGTCTTGTCCATCGTCGTCGCGAGCCAGCCGACGAGGTTCTCGAAGTCCCTCGTAAAGCGCGCTCCAAGCCGGGCGAACGGGACCCCCTCGGTGCGCACGCCGTGGGTCGGGCACTCGATCCGTCGCAGGCTCGCCCGCACCTCGAGGCGCCAGCGGCCGAGGTCGAGGTGACGCCAGCTCGAGAGGACCGGGCGGGAGTCGTAGCGGGCCATCGTCGTAAAGGAGCACTCCGGGCAGCGCAGACGCCTCTGGCGCAGCTTCACCGTGACGACGGCTCTCACCTCGGAGAAGTCCACGTCGGTGACGGTGACCCC
>DAHWQF010001172.1 GCA_027334785.1 Acidimicrobiaceae bacterium | reverse complement strand
CCCGAAGGCCAAGGCCGAGCCGGTGCTGTGCGCTTGGGGCATCGACACCGACGGCAAACCCGTCTTCTTGGGTCTTGGCCCCGGCGCGACCGAGTCGGCCGACGCCTGGTGCTCGTTCCTCACCGATCTCAGCGAGCGGGGAATGTCCGCCCCGCTCCTCGTCATCTCCGACGGCGGCAAGGGCCTCGCCGCGGCGATCGAGCGCTGCTTCTCGGCCAGCAAGCACCAGCGATGCACCATCCACGTCGCCCGCAACGTCCTCGCCAAGGTGCCCAAGCATGCCCAGGCCGATGTGAAGGGCGACTACTGGGCGATCTTCAACGGCATCAAAGGGTCGGGCGACGAGGCGCTCGCCGAAGGACGCCGTCGCGCCGGTCGCTTCATCGCCAAGTGGAAGCCCCTCTATCCCGCAGCGACCGCCTGCGTCGAGGACAACCTGGAGGCACTCCTCGCCTACCTGGCCTTCCCCGACGAGCACCACCACCGCATTCGGCACTCCAACCTGCTCGAGCGCACGTTCGGCGAGAC
>DAHWQF010001171.1 GCA_027334785.1 Acidimicrobiaceae bacterium | reverse complement strand
CCAGGCGATCGCAGCCGAGCGGAGCCTGGCGGGGAAAACGGACAACGTGGCCGTTTTCGCAGGCGACCGGAGCCGGGCGACGCCCGAGCGTCCGACGCTCGCGTTGATCGCCGGGCTGGGGAGCGAGCGCCGATGACCCTCGCCCCGGCCTCCTGGTCCGGCCTCGATGCGCGGCCGTCGGTCCGGTCGCCCACCTGCCGGCGGACCGGGTGTGCCGCCGCGGCCGGCGCCGACGGGCTCTGTGAGGCGCACGAGGCCCGCCAGGCGAGCCTGCGTGCCGGGGCGGGGACCACGGTCACCCCGCTCCACGGCCGCCGGACCCCGATCGCCGGCCTGCTCGACGAGCTCGCCGAGGTCGTGCTCGCCCGGCAGGCCCCGTGGCGCCGCCTCGCTGCGTGCCGAGGCCAGACCGCCGTCATGTTCCCCGGCCGCCAGGGCGACCGCCCGCACGACGCCGGTCCCGCGCTCGCCCTCTGCGCGTCCTGCCCGGTCGTCGTGCCCTGCCGAGCTGCGGGAAGGCTCGAGAGC
>DAHWQF010001170.1 GCA_027334785.1 Acidimicrobiaceae bacterium | reverse complement strand
GTCACGTGGCGTCGTTCGACGCCGAGAGCGCTCAGCGCTGCGCCGGCGAGGAAGGCGCCCCCGGCGATGACCATGCCGGCGTGCAGTCCCGGGATGAAGCTGGCGCGACGGGCGACGAGGCTGCCGAGCAGGGCGACGCCGATCACTCCGCCGACCTGGCGGGCGGCGTTGACGGTCCCCGAGGCGAGCCCGCCCCGCTCGGCCGGGGCGGCTTCCATGACCGCCGCGGTGGCAGCCGGCATCGTCAGGCTCATGCCGAGACCGGTGGCCATGAACGGCGCCACCAGCAGCGCGTAGGCGCTGTGCGCCCCGACGGCGAGCAGGCCAAACAGCCCAGCGGAGCCGAGACAAAGGCCGAGCAACATCGGCAGGCGCGGCCCGGTGCGGGCCACCACCCGCCCCGAGGCGGTCGAGCCGACGACGGCCATCGCAGCCTCGGGGACCAGCGCCACCCCGGCGAGCAGCGGGGACAGCCCGCGCACCGCCTGCAGGTACAGGCTCATCACGAACAACTCGCCGTAGAAGCCG
>DAHWQF010000116.1 GCA_027334785.1 Acidimicrobiaceae bacterium | reverse complement strand
GCACGTACAGGTAGCGCCCGCCGGTGTCGGCCGGGGCGTTGTTGTACCGGTAGCGGCTGACCCGCCGTAACCGCGCGTCCCGGTAAAAGGAGTAACCACCCGCCGTGTTGGAGATCATCCCGAAATAGGCCTCGGTGCCGAGGTAATTGACCCATGGCAGGGGCGTGGACGGCTCGGTCACCACGTACTCCCGCCGGAGGTCGTCGAAATGGCCGTAGCGCATCGGCCTCCCCTTTCTTTCCTCGTCTCGCGCCGGGCCACGGACCCGGGCTCGTGTCGGTGGCGCGGCCCCATTTGGTGAACCGGTTCAGCTATATGACAGTAGCACTCCGTCCGCGCGGCAGACGCAGAAAGCGCGTGCCAAGCGCCACAGCGACGCCGGCCTCACGGCACCGGCTAGCGTTAGCGCCCGCGCAGCAGCAACAAGGAACGAGGCCCCACCGACACGGTACGCCGGATGAGCCTGGGCCTGGGGCCCGCCGGCGCCGTCGAGAGCACCACTTCCCATTTGGTGGGGCCTCTGGGGATGGTGAAGCGCACCGGACCGTAATGGGCGTTCAGGAGCAGGGCGAAGTGGTCGCTCGTGGTCTCCCCATGGGCGTCACCGATCCGGCGGCCGTCGAGGGCGACGCACAAGGCCCGAGCATGGGGGTTCTGCCAGTCGTCCGGCTCCATCTGCTTCCCATCGGGGCGGTAAAGCACGATCTGAGCAGGACCGCCTTCAGGGCCACGGAGGAAGTCCCGAGGACGGAGGGCGTGGTTGTCCCGGCGGAGCGCGATCGCCTCTTTCACGAACCCGAACAGGTCCTTGTCGATGCCCTCCCAGTCGTGCCAGGACAGCTCGTTGTCCTGGCAGTAAGCGTTGTTGTTGCCCCGTTGGGTGCGGCCGATCTCGTCCCCCCCGAGGAGCATGGGCACGCCGGCCGAGAGCAGCAAGGTGGCGAGGAGGTTGCGCCGTTGCCGCTCGCGCAGTTCGAGGACCCCGGGGTCGTCTGTCGGGCCCTCGACGCCGCAGTTCCAGCTCCGGTTGTCATCCGTGCCGTCGGCGTTGCCCTCGCCGTTGGCTTCGTTGTGCTTGGTGTTGTAGGAGGTGAGGTCGGCGAGGGTGAAGCCATCGTGCGCCGTCACGAAGTTGACGCTTGCCACCGGTCCCCGGTGGTCGGAACCGTAAATGTCTGGGCTCCCTGTCAGGCGGAGCGCCAGTTCGCCGAGCGCCCCAGCGGCCCCGCGCCAGAAGTCGCGGACGGCGTCCCGGTAGCGCCCGTTCCACTCCGACCAGCCCGGCGGGAAACCGCCGACCTGGTAGCCAGCGATGTCCCAGGGTTCGGCGATCAACTTGACGCGGGCTAACACAGGGTCCTGGTGCACGAGGGCCAAGAAAGCGCTGTGGGAGTCGACCTCGCCGCTCTGGCGGGTGAGGGCCGTAGCCAGGTCGAAGCGGAACCCGTCCACGTGCATCTCGGTCACCCAATAGCGGAGCGAGTCCATGATCAGGCGCAGGGCTGCGCGGTGGCCGACGTTCAAGCTGTTGCCAGTGCCGGTCGTGTCGAAGTAATGCGCCCGGTCCCCTTCGACCAAACGGTAGTAGACCGGGTTGTCGATCCCCTTCAGCGAAAGCGTGGGGCCGAGGTGATTGCCCTCGGCCGTGTGGTTGTAAACCACGTCCAACAACACCTCGAGGCCGGCCCGGTGCAGCGCCTTCACCATCTGCTTAAACTCGTGGACCTGCTGGCCGGCGCTCCCCGACGAGCTGTAGCCCCCGTGGGGGGCGAGGAAGGCGATGCTGTTATAGCCCCAGTAGTTGGAGAGGCCCCTCCTCAAGAGGTGCTCGTCGTGCACGAACTGGTGCACCGGGAGCAGTTCGACCGCGCTCACGCCCAGGTCGGTCAAGTAATCAGTCACTGCCGGGTGGGCAAGGCCAGCGTAGGTACCCCGAAGCTCGGGCGGGACGTCAGGGTGGAGCATCGTGAGGCCCTTCACGTGGGCCTCGTAGATGACCGTCTCGTCGAGGGGGATGTCGGGGGGTGAGTCGCCCTCCCAATCGAAGTCCCTGCTCGTGACTATGCACTTCGGCATGGCGGCGGCCGAGTCTGCCGGGTTGAGCTCCATCGGGTCGTCGAGCTTGTGGCCGAAGACCTCCTCCCCCCACGCCACGTCCCCGTCGACAGCCGTCGCTTGGGGGTCGAGCAGGAGCTTGGCCGGGTTGCAGCGCAGCCCCTCGGCCGGCGCCCACGGCCCGTGCACCCGGAGGCCGTAGCGCTGGCCCGGTCCAACGCCGGCGAGCAGCCCGTGCCAGACGTTCGCGCTACGTCGGGGCAGCTCAAAGCGCTGCTCCTCGCCCGAGCTGTCGAAAAGGCAAACCTCGACCGCCGTGGCCACCTCCGAGTAGACGGCGAAGTTGGTGCCTTCATCCGTCGGCGTAGCGCCCAGGGGGAACGGGAGGCCTGGTCGAACTTCCACGGGACCCACGGTAGCGGGCAGGGGGCCGGACACCAGTTCGCCCTAGGAGGCCCCAACCCAGCCGAAGCTCCGCTCGACGGCCTTCTGCCACCCGGCGTACATCGATTCACGCTGGTCTTCGCTCCAGCCCGGCTCGAAGCGACGCTCCTCGCGCCAGAGCCGGCGCAGCTCGCCGGGGCCTGACCAGAACCCGACCGAGCAACCGGCGGCGAAGGCAGCGCCGAGAGCGGTCGTCTCGGCAACGGCGGGCTTGGACACCGGGGTACCAAGAATGTCCGCTTGCAATTGCATGCAGAGGTTGTTGGCCGTTACGCCCCCGTCGACCTTGAGCACCCCGAGGGTCCTACCCAGGTCTTTTTCCATGGCGAGCACGACGTCGCGGGTCTGGAAGCAGATCGCTTCCAGGGCCGCCCGGACCAGGTGCGCCTTGGTCGTAGCTCGGGTGAGGCCGACAATGACACCCCGGGCGTCGGGTCGCCAGTACGGGGCGAAGAGGCCCGAGAACGCCGGCACAAAGTACACACCGGCGCTGTCTGGCACCTGGGCGGCGAGGTCCTCGGTTTCCGCGGCAGAACGGATGAGCCCGAGCTGGTCCCTCATCCACTGGAGCGCCGAGCCCGTGACCGCCACCGAGCCTTCGAGGGCGTAGACCGCCGGCGACCCGCCCCACTGGTAGCAAAGAGTGCTGAGCAACCCGCTCGCCGAGCGCACGATGTCCCCGCCGGTATTGAGAAGGAGGAAGTTGCCGGTCCCATAGGTGTTCTTGGCCTCTCCGGGCTCCAGGCACACCTGGCCGACCATTGCCGCGTGCTGGTCGCCGAGTACCGAGGCCAGGGGTACAGGCCGCGCCCGGGAAAGGCCGAACGTCGCCTCGCCGAAGGTGCCCGTCGAGGGGCGAATTTCGGGCAGGAGACCCCGCGCCACCCCGAAGACTTCGAGCAGCTCCTCGTCCCAGGCCAGCGTGCGCAGGTCCATGAGCATGGTGCGGCTGGCGTTGGTGACATCAGTCACATGAAGGCCGCCAGTTGGGCCCCCGGTCAGGTTCCAGATGAGCCAGCTGTCCACCGTCCCGAAGCAGGCCGTCCCCGCCAGCACCGCCGCGCGCAGGTCCTCCACGTTGTCGAGCGCCCAGCGGAGCTTGCCGGCCGAGAAGTAGGTCGAGGGTGGCAAGCCGGTCTTCTCGCGTACCAACTCGGCTTTGCCGCTCTGTCGCAAGGCTTCGATGACGCCCTCCGAGCGGGTGTCTTGCCACACGATGGCGTTGGTGAAAGGACGGCCGGTCCGGCGGTCCCAGACGACCGTGGTCTCCCTCTGGTTGGTCAAACCGACTGCGGCCAGGTCCACGAGCCCGAGGCCCGCCCGGTCAAGGGCGCCAGCCACAGCTGCCTCGGTGCGCTCCACGATCTCCTGGGGGTCGTGCTCCAACCAGCCCGGGCGCGCCATCAGCTGACGGTGCTCGATTTGCTCGCGGGCGACCTCCCGGCCCTCGTGGTCGAAGACCAAGAAGCGGGTGCTCGTGGTCCCCTGGTCGATCGACCCCACGAACTCCGGCACCTCCCAAGGCTACGCTCCTCCGAGGTGAACCATGGCTGACCAGTCGAGTGCCCTGTCGCCTGAGAGGCGCGCCGGCGACCTGGCCAGAATGGCTGGCGAGCAACTCGACGTGCTCGTGGTCGGTGGCGGTATCACGGGGGCGGGGGCGGCGCTCGACGCAGTCACCCGGGGCCTCTCGGTCGGCTTGGTCGAGGCCCAGGACTGGGCCGCAGGCACTTCAAGCCGGTCGAGCAAGCTCGTCCACGGGGGGCTGCGTTACCTCCAGATGCTCGACTTCCATCTCGTTCACGAGGCGCTGCGGGAGCGGTCCTTGCTGCTCGGGAGCCTCGCGCCTCATCTGGTGCACCCAGTTGCGATCCTCTACCCGCTGCGCCGGCCGGTCATCGAGCGGGTCTACGTCGGCGCCGGAATAGCCCTCTACGACCTGCTCGCCTTCTCGGCAAACGGCGGCCGCTCCCAGCGCGGTGGCCTGCCCTGGCACCGGCACCTCTCGAAGCGCCGGGCGCTCGAGCATGCCCCTGCCCTGCGCCGAGACGCCCTGAGCGGCGCCGTCGTCTACTACGACGGCCAGGTCGACGACGCCAGGTTGGTGGCCGAGGTCGTCCGTACCGCCGCCAGTTACAGTGCCCTCGCCGTCACGAGGGCGCCGGTCGTCGGGTTCCTGCACGAGGGCGGCCGGGTGGCGGGCGCGACGGTGCGCGACGCCGAGAGCGGGCAAGCCTACGAGGTGCGGGCCAAGGTCACGGTGTGCGCCACGGGGCCGTGGACCGAGGAGACCGAAGCCCTGGCCGGCCACGGGCGAAGCGTGACGGTGAGGCCGTCCAAAGGGGCACATATCCTCGTGCCCAGGGACCGGCTCGACATCGGCAGCGGCCTCATCCTGCGGACCGAGAAGAGCGTGCTCTTCGTCCTTCCTTGGGGGGGAGGCCAGTGGATCGTCGGTACCACGGACACAGACTGGCCTTATGCCAAGGAACGGCCCCTCGCCACCTCCACCGACGTCAGCTACATCCTCGCCGAACTGAACAGCGTCCTCGAACACCCCCTCGGCCAAGACGACGTTGTCGGGGTCTACGCCGGGCTCCGCCCGCTCGTCGCCGGCAAGGGGGTCGTCCGGGGGCCGGGCGAGGAGCGCAGGGAGACGGGACGGGCGGAGGTACCTAGGGAGGTCGAGGAGACGACCAAGCTCTCACGCGAGCACGCGGTGGGCAGGCCCGTGCCGGGACTGGTGGTGGTCTCGGGTGGCAAGTACACGACCTACCGGGTCATGGCATCAGACGTGATCGATGCCGCCGTGGCTGAAGGCGGGCTCCACGCCCTCAGCTGCCGAACCGCGAAGATCCCCTTGCTCGGCGCGCGCGGCCTGAGCGCCGCCCGCGACAGCCGTGACACCTTGGCTCGCGAGTACGGCCTGCCCGCGGCCACGGTCGAGCGCCTGCTCGGCCGCTACGGTTCGCTTATCACGGAGGTCCTCGCCCCGATCAAAGCTGCGCCATCGCTAGCAGCACCTTTGGCAGGAGGCTCCGGTTACTTGCGGGCCGAGGTCGCCTACGCCGTCTCCCACGAGGGCGCCCGGCACTTGGACGACGTGCTTTCCCGGCGGACGCGCCTCGCCATAGAAAGCCCCGACCGGGGGACCGGGTGCGCCGAGGAGGTCGGAGCGCTGATGGCCGGGCTGCTCGGCTGGGACCGAGCGACCTTGGCCACCGAAGTGACCGCCTACGCCCGAGAAGCGGAACTGTGGGCGAGGGCGGCACGCGACGCCGGCGACGACGCCGAGGCCGCACGCCTGGCCGCGGAGGTGCCGGCGCTGCTCCCGGTGCCTTGACGGGCAGGCTTCCAAGCGACGGTAGACGGTACCGTGGCGCTGCCACGGTCGAAAGGTGAACCGAAGAGGAGGCAGTGTGCAAGACGCGGAGATAGTCAACGAAATCCACAACCTGGTCGAGCAGGAGCACAGCCTGGAGCGGTCCCACGAGGGCTTGGAGCTGTCTGCTGACGAGCAGGGCAGGCTCCACCGTATCGAAGAGACGCTCGACCAGTGCTGGGACCTCCTGCGCCAAAGGCGGGCTCGACGCGCCGCGGGCCAAGACCCCGACAGCGCCGAAGTGCGGCCGAGGGACATCGTCGAGGGTTACCGCCAGTAAAGGCGCGCGTGCAGCCGTCACGAGCGAGCGGCGGGCTGTCGTTTCTCAGTGTGTCCCTCAGTGTGGCCGCGCTGGCCGCTGCCGCGCTGGGAGGGTTCACATCGGTAGCGTCGGCCACCGTGGGTAGGCAGGCGGGAGCGGGCGACGCGATGACGGCAGGAAGGGCCCGACCGGGCTACCGGAGCCGCCGAGGCGAGCACGCCTGCCGGCCCAACCTGGCTGAGCGGCTCCGGACCACCCTGGGCGCGGCTCAGCTGATGACCGTGGAAGCGAGCGGCTTTGGCACGAGCGTGGCCGTCGTGGAGACGTGGTCTCGCGAAGGAGGCTGCTGGCAGGCTGCCGGCGGCCCGTGGCCGGCACTGATAGGCGCCCACGGTTTTTCCAACCACCATCGGGAGGGAGACCGGACCACCCCCACGGGCATCTACCGTATAGCCCCCACTGTCTACGGTAACGACCCCAACCCCGGCTACCGCGGCCCCTACCATCGACTGGTGTGCGGCGACTGGTGGGACGAGGACCCGACTTCGCCCACCTACAACACCTTCCAGCACGTCCCCTGCGGGGTGGAGCCGTCCTTTGGGCCGAAGAGCGAGGCGCTTTGGACCGAGGGGCTCTACTACCCGAGCTTCGCCGTCGTCGAGTACAACCTGCACCCGGTTGTTCCCTATGCCGGGTCAGGTATATTCGTCCACGCCGCCACGGGCGCGCCGACCCTCGGCTGCGTGAGCATCCCCAAAGCTGACCTGGACAGGTTCTTGCGCTGGCTCGACCCGGCGAAGGCCCCGGCGATCGCCATGGGCCCCGCGAGCGAACTGGAGGGCTTCTGACCCTGTTCAAGCACTCCGGACTGGCTGCGAGCGGCCTGGGAGCCGGGCGCGCCTGCTCGCCGACGGGACTGGCAGGTCTTGCGCTAGACCGGATGATGATGGAGCAGGCTGGCTTCGGAGCGGAGGAAGAGTTGCTTGCCACGGTACGGCGCGACCTCGACAACGTCGAGAGCGCTCTCGCCAAGCTCGAGGAAGGCACCTACGGGCTCTGCGAGGCCTGTGGAGAGCCGCTCGGCGCAGAGCGGCTCTCGTCATCGCCGGCCGAGCGCTTCTGCGCCGGTCACGAGCGCCCGCCCGGTCATCCCTCGTTGGACAGAGATTCAGGGCGGGCTCAGGACGTTCACAGGTAAAGGACGTTGACTGGAACGACGAAGAGGGACGGTGCGTCCCTCGCCAGGTGAGCCGGAGGCAGATATGAGCGACCGAGAACGGTGGCCTCACCAGGAAGGTGCTGGCCATGGCGGGCGTCCGGACGCGGCGGCGGCTACGGGCGACGGGGCACGGACCAGGGCTGTAGCCCCCCACCCGGCGGCGACCGACACGGCACCCACCTGGCCCGGCGAGCGCGACGCGCTCAGCGCGCCGGGCGGCGAGGCACCTATCGGCCCGGACCACCACACACCCACGTCCCCGCTTCCTACAGAGACCGAACTGACCTCGCCAACGTGGCCGGCCGGGGCCTTGAGCGCCGCAAGTGAGCGTGGCCCTTGGTACGCCTCGGGGAGCTACGGGACTCTCGGTACACCACCCGGGCGTGGCGCGGGCGGGTACGGCCCCACAGGATATGGCGGAGGTGGGTACGGCGCGGGCGGGTACGGCCCCACGGGTTATGGCGGAGGTGGGTACGCCCCGCCGCCCTACGGCCCCCCACCGCCGCAGCAGCACGACGGGCCTCCCACGGGCCGCTCGTCGGGAACAGCACGGGGCCGCGCCCTGCGTTCAGCAGCGGGCATCCTGGTCGTAGTGGCTGCTGCGGCGGCTGGCGCCGGCATCAGCCGGGTGGCGTGGCCGGCGAGCAAGACAGCGGGCGCCACTTTCCCCTCTTCGGGGGCAAGCAACCCGGCCAAACCGGGCTCGGCCGCACCAGGCTCGGCCGCCCAGGGCTCCGGCGGTCCCGCCCACGTGGCCGCGATAGCCGCCGCTGTCGACCCTGCCATCGTGGACATCAACGTTTCGTTCGGCTACAACAACGCCGCCGGCGCCGGCACCGGCATCGTGCTGAGCTCCGACGGTCTCGTGCTCACCAACAACCATGTCATCGACGAGTCCACCAAAGTGAGCGCGACCGACATCGGCAACGGCAGGACTTACAGCGCCACGGTGCTCGGCTACGACAACGTCCACGACGTCGCCCTCTTGCAGCTTCAGGGCGCGTCCGGGCTGGCCACCGTCAAGATCGCGAACTCGCCGGCGTCGGTTGGCCAGCAGGTGGTGGCCATCGGCAACGCCGGCGGGACAGGAGGGCTACCGAGCAGCGCTACCGGCACGGTCATAGCCCTCCACCAGGACATAACCGCCTCGGACGCACTCACCCACACCGCAGAAAACCTTTCGGACATGATCGAGACGGACGCTCCCATACAGGAGGGTGACTCCGGGGGGCCGCTCGTCAACACCGCCGGCGAGGTCATCGGGATGGACACTGCGGCTCTTGCGAGCTTCGCGTTGGCCCAACAAGGGACCCAGGGCTTCAGCATTCCCATCGACCGGGCGCTCGGCATCGCGCAGGCGATCGAGGCGGGAAAGGGCACGAGCGACATCCACGTGGGGGCAACGGCTTGGATGGGCCTGCAGTTGGTCTCGGCGGGCAACTCCAACACTTTCCAGTTCCCCAACGGTTCCCCCACCACCCAGCAACCGGCCAACAGCGCCACCGGCCTCGAGGTTTACCAGTCCGTCAGCGGCACGCCGGCCGCCCAAGCCGGCCTCGCCCAAGGTGACGTCCTCACCAGCCTGAATGGCATTTCGCTCACTTCTTTCAAACAACTGTCCCACCTGATGA
>DAHWQF010001169.1 GCA_027334785.1 Acidimicrobiaceae bacterium | reverse complement strand
CGGCGCCGCGGCCGAGTACGAGCGCCATCTCGTGGAGTCGTTGGACGGCCGCAGGCTCGACGGCCTGCGAGTTGTCGTCGACTGCGCGAACGGGGCAGCGTCTGTCGTCGCCCCGAAGGCGTTCGCGGAGCTCGGCGCCGCGGTCGAGCCCCTGTTCGCCGAGCCCGACGGCACGAACATCAACGACGCGTGCGGGTCGACCCATCCGCAGCGCCTCGCGGAGGAAGTCGTCGCCCGCGGCGCGGACCTCGGGCTGGCGCTCGACGGGGACGCCGACCGCCTGGTGGCGGTCGACCACGCCGGCGCGCTGCTCGACGGCGACGTGCTCCTCGCGATCTTCGCAATCGACCTCGCGGCGAGGGGTGAGCTCGTCGGGGACGCGGTCGTGGTGACGGTGATGACCAACCTCGGGTTCCGTCTCGCGATGGCGCGGCGCGGCATCTCGGTGCACGAGACCCCCGTAGGGGACCGGCAGGTGCTCGCCGCGCTGGACGAAGCCGGGCTCGCGCTGGGAGGAGAGCAGTCGGG
>DAHWQF010001168.1 GCA_027334785.1 Acidimicrobiaceae bacterium | reverse complement strand
GAGGCACGGGGCGGGCCTTCCACGTGCTTCATGGGGCCAGGGCTCATCATCTGGCCGGTCGAAGGCCTCGCCGAAGCTGCCCGCACCGTCGGGCGGGCGACCGCGAAGATCGGCAAACCCCTGCCCCGCCGGCCCTTCCGCGGGCACCTGACCCTAGCGCGCGCCCGCGGTGAAGCAGACCTGCGCCAAGCCGGCCAACTGCTGGCCCCCTTGGACATGTCCTGGGACGCCGGTTCGTTGTCGTTGGTGAAGAGCGAGCTCCACCCCCACGGGGCCAGGTACACGGAGGTCGCGGTCTTCGCCTTCGGGCACCACACGCCCGAGTAGCAGGTGCATCCACCACCGAACCTATGTTTGCCACTAGGCTCGGTGTGAGTTACACTTATGAAGTTCGTACTCGACCAGCCCGAAGGCACCTCCACGTCGCCGGCCCCAGCACGTCGCCGGCCCCAGCCGGCGAGTGGCGGTCACACCCCCTTCGTAGTGTTGCCCGCAGCCAAGTAACCACACCAAAAACGAGCGAGAGGAT
>DAHWQF010001167.1 GCA_027334785.1 Acidimicrobiaceae bacterium | reverse complement strand
GGCCGGGGCGTCGGGGGCCAGGTCGAACAGCGAGGCCATGACCTCGCCGCCGGCGCCGCCATCCATGATGGCGTGGTGGAGCTTGGTGACGAGGGCCACCCGGTCACCCTCCAGGCCCTCGACCACCCACAGCTCCCACAGGGGGCGGCCGCGATCGAGGGGCGCGGCGGCCACCTCGCCGGTGAACGCCTCGAGGTCGGCCCAGCTCACCGGGGCCGGCAGCGCCGCGGACTCCTCGACCAGCGCCAGCTCTGCCTGGGCGCCTCCCCCAACCAGGGCCATGACGCGGTCGCCGACCCTGAAGTGCCGGGCCAGCGGGCCGACTCCCACCACGGTGCCGGCCAGTTCAAGTCCGGGAACGTCCTGGGGCACGTCGGGAGGAGGGGGATAGTGGCCCCTGACCTGGAGCAGGTCGGCGGGGTTGACCCCGGCCGCGCGGACCTCCACCAGCAGCTGCGATCCCTGGGGCACGGGGTCAGGTTTCGCGGCCCACTCCAGCTGGCCTGAGACGATCGTCAGAGCGTGCATCT
>DAHWQF010001166.1 GCA_027334785.1 Acidimicrobiaceae bacterium | reverse complement strand
AGGGCGAGCCTGTCGGCGCCCGTGCACTTGCCCTGACACGTTGCCCGAACGGCTGGCGGACTGCCCGAGTAAACGTGGGCACCTTGCTTCGGTGCCCACGTAGGCTTAGGCGCATGACCAAAGAGCGCCTCGCACCGGCAGACACCCGCGTCCTCCTGCTCGAAAACGTCCATCCTGATGCCACGGCGCTCCTGTCCAAGGCCGGCTACCAGGTGCAGGCACTGGACGGAGCCTTGGAGGAAGACGACCTGGTGTCCCGCCTCGCCGAGGTGGACGTCCTCGGCATAAGGAGCCGGACGCACGTGACCGAGCGGGTGCTCGCGTCCGCTCCCCACCTCTTGGCCGTTGGCGCCTTTTGCATCGGCACCAACCAGATCGACCTTGCAGCTGCGGGCGCCCGCGGGATTGCGGTTTTCAACGCTCCCTTTTCCAATACCCGTAGCGTCGTGGAGCTCGTGATAGCTGAGATCGTCGCCCTCCAGCGAGGCCTTGCCGACAAGTCGGCCAAGATGCACCAGGGGGTCTGGGAC
>DAHWQF010001165.1 GCA_027334785.1 Acidimicrobiaceae bacterium | reverse complement strand
AGGGGCGAGAGGCCGAGCACCTGCTGGAGGTAGAGCGAGCTCACGTACCACATGGCGAACAACGAAGCGCTGAAGAGGAACACGATCAAATTGGCCACCCGCAACGGGCCGGTCAGCTCTCGGAGAGGCACGAGAGGCGCTTTCGCGAAGCGGGTCTCGATGACCGCGAACAGGCCCAGCAGGAGGGCGCCCGCTACCATAGGCACGAGGGCCTTGGCCGAAGACCAGCCGTCCACGCCGGTGTCGACTATCCCATAGACGAGCACCAATTGCCCTATGGTGAGCGTGACTGCGCCGCCGACGTCGAAGCCGGCCGCACCCTGCTGCCTCCGCCGGTCCGCGACCACCCGCAACGCCACAACTGCCGCGGCCAACCCGATCGGCGGGTTGATCAGCAAGACCCACCGCCAGGTGAGCTCCTGGGTGATAATGCCCCCGAGCAATGTGCCGGCCGCGCCGCCAGCACCGTTCATGGCCCCCCAGAGCCCGATGGCCCGGTGCCGGGCGGGTCCTTCGGGGAACGACGAGGT
>DAHWQF010001164.1 GCA_027334785.1 Acidimicrobiaceae bacterium | reverse complement strand
CCGTCGTGGTAGTAGTAGTGGTCGGGTGGTGGTCGAGGTACCGGAGAGCCTCGTAGTACTCGCGTTGGGCCATCGCAAGGGCCTTGTCGGCCGTGGCTGTCGAGACGCGGGCCGGGTCGAGCAGGCCATGGTTTGAGTCCCATTCGGCCGCCGTATAGCCGAGTAGCTGAGCTGAGAGACCGGTCGTGGCAGACGATGCAGCCTGGGCCTCCTGTTGCATGTCGGCCACCAGTGGCCCGATCACGGCCTGGTTCGAAGCATTTTCCTGCCCTTGGAGACTGGAGATCTCGCTTTGGAGGGCCGGCAGTGAAAGGTTGTCCACGTGGTCGGCGTTCACGACATAGCTTACGACGGGCATTACCAGGTAATAGATGCGAAAGCCCGAAAATATCGTGTAGTAATCTGCCAAGGCCTGCTGGACAGTGGCGTCCGACTGGATCTTTGTGTCAAGAGCTTGCAACCCCGATATGTCGGACTGCAAGTTCGTGACAAGGGCTGCTTGGTCGGAGCCGAGGAAAGAGTATGAGTTTA
>DAHWQF010001163.1 GCA_027334785.1 Acidimicrobiaceae bacterium | reverse complement strand
CTGGCGGTGGGCGCCGCCGTCCTCTGGCTGATCCTGGGCCTGAGCGTCGGGATCATCGCCGCCCGCCACCCCCGCAGCCTGCTGGATCGTGGGGCCACGGTGTTCGTGCTCACGGGGCTCTCCATGCCGACCTTCATCCTCGGGCTCCTTCTCCTCTACGTCTTCTTCTACATCCTCACGACCCACGGCATCGACATCTTCCCGAGCGCCGGCAGCTGGGTGCCCCTCACCCAGAACCCGCTCCAGTGGGCGCGGACGCTGATTCTCCCGTGGATCACGCTCGCCCTCATCACGGCGGCGACCTATGCGCGGCTGTCGCGCAGCTCGCTGCTCGACACGCTCGGCGAGGACTACATCCGCACCGCCCGGGCCAAGGGACTGCGGGAGCGATTCATTCTGGTCCGCCATGCCATGCCCAACGCCATGATCCCAGCGCTGACCATCATCGGCAACTCGATGGGGACGTTGCTGGGCGGCGCGGTGGTGACCGAAGCGGTGTTCAACACCCCAGGGGTGGGACGGCTGGTAGTGC
>DAHWQF010001162.1:287-532 GCA_027334785.1 Acidimicrobiaceae bacterium | reverse complement strand
AACGCGCTCGGCCAGGGGCTCCTCTCGAAACGGCTCGGGAAGAAGCGGCTCATCGCGGAGACAGGGGCCGGACAGCACGGGGTCGCGACCGCGATGGTGGGTGCGATGCTCGGCCTCCGGACCGAGGTCTACATGGGCGAGGTCGACATGGAGCGCCAGAAGCCCAACGTCGAGCGGATGCGCCTTCTCGGGGCCACGGTCCACCCGGTCACCCAGGGAACACGGACCCTGAAGGACGCCATCAA
>DAHWQF010001162.1:0-277 GCA_027334785.1 Acidimicrobiaceae bacterium | reverse complement strand
CATTACCTCCTCGGGAGCGCCGTCGGTCCGCACCCCTTTCCCTCGATCGTCTGCGACTTCCAATCCGTGATCGGGGAGGAGATCCGGCGCCAGTCCCGGCGGCACTGGGGAGATGTCCCCGATCTCGCCGTCGCCTGCGTGGGCGGGGGCTCGAACGCGATCGGGACCTTCCACCCGCTCCTCTCCACCCGCACGAAGCTCCTCGGGGTCGAGGCGGGCGGGGACGGTACGGGCGAAGGGGCCGCCTCCCTGACCCGCGGCTCCCCCGGGGTCCTCC
>DAHWQF010001161.1 GCA_027334785.1 Acidimicrobiaceae bacterium | reverse complement strand
CGAGGACGGCACCGACCTCCTCCGGTCGCTGCGGGCCGGTGGGTTCGCCGCGCCGATCATCGTCGTCACCGCCCGCGACGACGTGCGGGACAAGGTCACCGGGCTCGACGCCGGGGCGAACGACTACATCACCAAGCCCTTCGCCTTCGACGAGCTGCTGGCGCGGATCCGGGCCGTCCGACGGAGCGCCGGGCAGCCGGCGCAGACCGAGCTCGTCGTCGGCGACCTGCGGCTGGACCTGCTGACCAAGGTTGCCCAGCGTGGCGGGCGGCAGATCGAGCTGGCTCCGCGCGAGTGGGTTTTGCTCGAGCTGTTCATGCGCCACCCTCGCCAGGTGCTGTCGCGTTCGCAGATCCTCAGCAACGTCTGGAGCTACAGCTTCGAGCCGGGTTCGAACATCGTCGACGTCTACGTCGGGTACCTCCGCCGCAAGATCAACCTGCCCGGCGTCGTCCCGCTGATCCAGACCGTGCGCGGGGCGGGCTACCGCCTCCTGCCGCCCTCGGCCGCCTGACGAGCGGGTCGCCGGTCGG
>DAHWQF010001160.1 GCA_027334785.1 Acidimicrobiaceae bacterium | reverse complement strand
CCCGGAGCCGTCGAGGCTCTCTCGCCAGATCGTGTCATCCTCATGCCCGAAGGCGTCGAGGACTCCTGGAGCAACGACCTCGAGGACCTGGTCGCCCTCGCGTGAGCGGGCTCAGGTGAGCGGGCGCCGGTAGCGGACCTCGACGGCCTGGCTGCCGCCCCGCTCGAAGATGGCGGTGGCACCGTCCATGACCCACCCGAACCTCTCATAGAAACCCCTCGCTCTCGTGTTCGCCTCGAACACCCACAGCGTCGCCTCGGCGTACCCTTCGCCGGAGAGCCTCGCGAGGGCTGCGGTCATGAGGGCACTCCCGATGCCGGCTCGCCAGAGATCGGGATGGACATAGAGCGCCCATATCTCTCCCAGCCTCGCGTCGCGGTCGTCGTCGCGGCTCGGGCCGGCGCTCACCGAGAAGCTCCTCGATGAAGGCATCATCGGCCGGCGCTGGAGCGCACGGCAGGTCGAAGACGCGCTCGGCAGGGCTCGGGCCAACCTCCCCGGGCGTGAAGGGTTGCAGCGATTGCTCGACTTCCG
>DAHWQF010000115.1:6797-8999 GCA_027334785.1 Acidimicrobiaceae bacterium | reverse complement strand
GATCGCAGCCGCCCATCCCGAAGCGATCGGCGTGGTGCTGGGTGGGCACGGCATCACGGCTTGGGGCGCGACGAGCGATGAGTGCGAAGCCCGCTCGCTCGAGATAATCCGCAGCGCCCAAGCCTATATCGACACCCACGGCCGCCCTGAGCCCTTCGGGCCGGTGGTGGACGCTTTCGCGCCCCTACCCGAAGCTGAGCGCCGCGCCCGGGCGACGGCTCTCTTCCCGGTGCTGCGGGGCATGGCGAGCCGGGACAACCACCAGGTGGGCCACTACAACGACAGCGAGGTGGTGCTCGACTTCCTGGCCCGCGCGAAGCACCCCGGCCTGGCCATGAAAGGGACCTCCTGCCCCGACCATTTCCTGCGTACCAAGGTCCGGCCGATGGTGCTCGACCTCCCCGCCGGCGCACCCTTCGAGGCCGTCGTAGAGCGCCTGAAAGAGCTCCACGAGAGTTATCGCTCCGAGTACCGGGCCTACTACGAGCGTTACGCAACTCCCGAGTCGCCACCCATGAGAGGGGCTGACCCGGCCATAGTCCTCGTGCCCGGTGTCGGGATGTTCAGCTTTGGCAAGGACAAGCAGACGGCACGCGTGGCCGGCGAGTTCTACCTCAACGCGATAAACGTCATGCGCGGGGCCGAGGCCCTGTCCGTCTACGACCCGGTCCCTGAACCTGAGAAGTTCCGCATCGAGTACTGGGAGCTCGAAGAGGCCAAGCTCCGCCGCCAGCCCCGGCCGAAGCCCCTCGCCACTCGCATCGCGTTGGTCACGGGGGCGGGTTCGGGGATAGGTGCCGCGACCGCCCGCCGGCTGGCCGCCGAGGGTGCCTGCGTGGTGTGCGCCGACTTGGACGGTGAGAGCGCGAGAGACGTGGCCAAGGGTATCGGCGGCCCCGACGTCGCCACCTCAGTGCGGGCCGACGTCAGCTCGGAAGTAGAAGTGTCAGCAGCCGTCCAGGCCGCCGTCCTCGCCTTCGGCGGGGTGGACCTAGTGGTCAACAACGCCGGCATGTCCATCTCGAAGAGCTTGCTCGACACGACCGTTGAGGACTGGGAGCGCCAGCACGCGGTCATGGCCCGAGGATCCTTCCTGGTTTCCCGGGCGGCGGCTCGGGTCATGAAGGCGCAGGCGATGGGGGGAGACATCGTCTACATAGTGAGCAAAAATGCCGTATTCGCCGGCCCCAACAACGTCGCCTACGGCGCGACCAAAGCCGACCAGGCCCACCAGGTGCGCCTCCTGGCGGCCGAGCTCGGGGCCGATGGTATCCGCGTCAATGGGGTTAACCCCGACGCTGTGGTGCGGGGTTCGGGCATTTTCGCGTCCGGCTGGGGGGCGCAACGAGCCGCGGTGTACGGCGTGCCCGAAGAAAAACTCGGCGAGTACTACGCCTCTCGTACTCTCCTCAAGCGTGAAGTCCTTCCTGAGCACGTAGCCAATGCGGTTTTCGTGCTGGCTGGGCCGGAGCTTTCTCACACCACCGGCCTGCTGGTCCCCGTCGACGCCGGCGTGGCGGCTGCGTTCTTGCGGTGAGGCCCGCCCGGGGCCACCACGCCGCCATAGACCTCGGTGCTTCGAGCGCCCGGCTCTTTGCCGGGCGACTCGACGGTGGGCGGCTGGTCGTGTCGGGGCGCCGCCGGGTCGCCAACACCCCCGTCCGCCTCCCCGACGGCCTCCACTGGGATCTGCTCGGCATTTACCGGGAAATGTTGGGAGCTCTGGCCGAGCTCTCGCGCGAGGGCGGGCTCGCGTCGGTGGGCATCGACGGTTGGGGGGTCGACTACGGGTTGGTCGACCCGGAGGGGCGGCTCCTCGGCCCTCCCTACCACTACCGGGACGAGCGCACCAGGGGGCTCGGTGAAAAGGTGAGCAATATCCTAGGCCCGGGCGAGCTCTACCGGGCGACCGGCGTCCAGGAGATGGAGATCAACACGGTCTTCCAGCTCCTCGCCGAAGCGGGCAGCGCCGCCTACCGTGAGGCCCGTTACCTGCTCATGGTGCCCGACCTGATCGGGTATTTCTTGACCGGCGAGGCGCGCTTTGAACGCACGAACGCCTCGACCACCCAGCTCGTCGACTCGCGCACGGGCGAGGTGGCAGAGGAAGTGCTGGGCCGCCTCGGCCTCCGTACCGACCTCTTCCCGCCCACGGCCAGGCCTGGCGAGGCCCTGGGGCCGGTCCTGCCCGACGTCGCCGCT
>DAHWQF010000115.1:3872-6699 GCA_027334785.1 Acidimicrobiaceae bacterium | reverse complement strand
CGGCCGAGGTCGAGAGCTTCGCTTATGTGGCGAGCGGCACCTGGTCGCTCGTGGGCTTGGAGCTCGAGGCGCCGGTCATCGGCGAGGAATCGAGGCGGGCCAATTTTTCCAACGAGCTGGGGGCGGACGGCACCGTCCGGTTCCTGCGCAACACCATGGGGCATTGGGTGCTCCAGGAGTGCGAGCGCGCCTGGGCGCATTCGGGCCAACCCCGCGACCTGCCCAGCCTGCTCTCCAAGGCGCAGGCCGAGCCGGCGTTTGCTTCGCTGTTCGACACGGGCGACCCCGAGTTGACGAGGCCCGGTCTCGACATGGCTGACCGAGTGCGGGCGGCGTGCACCCGCTCCGGCGAGGCTGTACCCGAGACCGACGCGGCGCTCGTTCGGTGCGTTGTCGACAGCATGGCCCTGGCCGCGGCCACGACCCTGGAGGAGGCGCAGCGCCTGGCAGGCCGCTCAGTGGAGGTGGTGCACGTCGTCGGTGGCGGCGCGGCCAATGACCTGTACCTCGAGGTGCTGGCGGCGGCCACGAGGCTGCCCGTAGTAGCAGGCCCGGTGGAGGCGTCCGCCGTCGGCAACCTCCTCATGCAGTTGCGCGCCAGCGGTCAGGCGGGCGACCGCAAGGACATGCGGGCCACTGTGGCTGCCTCCTTCCCGACCAAAAAGCTGGTCCCTGACTTGGCTCTTTCGAAGAAGGCACAGCTAGCCCGCCGGCGGGTGGAAGCCCGACCGTGAGGGCTTCCCCCGCTCGGGCTAGAGTTGGGGTTGGAGGTCCCTGGCCGCGGTGAAAAAACGGGTAGCCCTGTTTGTCACGTGCGTCAATGACGCCCTTTACCCCGCAACTGGCCGCGCCACCGTTTCGGTCCTCGAGCGCCTCGGCCACGAGGTGGCCTTTCCCGAGGCGCAGACCTGCTGCGGCCAGATGCACTTGAACTCGGGTTACCGGCGTGAGGCACTCCGCCTGGCACGGCGCTTTGTCGACATCTTTTCGCCCTACGAGGCCGTAGTCTGCCCCTCCGCGTCGTGCGCCGGTACGGTGACGGAGGCCTACGCGAAGGCCGCAGAGGATGCCGGCGAGCTCTCCCTCGCCGAGGACGCGCGGTCACTTTCGCCCCGGATTTACGAGCTGTCGCAGTTCTTGGTGGACGTGCTCGGCGTCACCGACGTGGGGGCCTCGTTCCCTCACCGGGTGGCCTATCACCCGACGTGCCATGCGCTCCGAGTGCTGCACACCTACAGCCAACCTCTCGCCCTGCTCCGGGCCGTCCATGGCCTTTGCCTCGTGGACCTGCCGGACGCCTCCGTTTGCTGCGGTTTCGGCGGCACTTTCGCGCTCAAGAACTCCGATGTGTCTTCCGCCATGCTCGCCGACAAGCTGGCCGCGGTGCGGGCCAGCGGGGCCGAGGTGGTGTGCGCGCTGGACAATTCCTGCCTCACCCATATAGGTGGGGGCGCCTCGCGGTTGAAAATGGGCGTACGGGCGCTCCACCTGGCAGAAATCCTGGCGTCTTCTGATAGGGGCAAGCCTTGAGCACGGGCAGTTTCGAGGCCTCCCCGCCTTTCGCAGTGGCGGCTCGGCGCGCGCTGCAAGACACGCAGCTAAGGGCCAACCTTCGCCAGGCCACGAGGACCATCAGGCAAAAGCGTGACCGCCTGGTGGCCGAGCTCCCGGACTTCGAAGAGCTCCGGGAGGCGGCTGCGGGCATCAAGGACGACGCCCTCTCCCGCCTCGACCAACTGCTTGGGCAGCTGGAGGCTTCCGTTACGGCCAGAGGAGGCCAGGTCCACTTCGCCGCGAACGCGGCCGAGGCCAACGAGGCCGTGAGGAAAATCGTGAAGGCCACCGGGGCGCGCGAGGTGGTGAAGGTCAAATCGATGACGACGGCCGAGTGCGGCCTTAATGAGGCGCTAGCTGAGGCGGGCGTGGACGTTGCCGAAACCGACCTGGCCGAGCTCATAGTCCAACTCGGTGCCGACTTGCCGAGCCACATCGTGGTCCCGGCCATCCACCGGAACCGCTCCGAGGTCCGCGAGGTGTTTATGAGCAAAATGGGCCAACATGGCCGGGCAGCACCCGCGGGCCTCTCGGACGAGCCGGCCGACCTAGCGGGGGCGGCGCGCGCTCACCTGCGCGAGAGGTTCTTGCGGGCAGAAGTGGCCATTTCAGGGGCTAATTTCGCCGTAGCGGAGACGGGCTCGCTCGTGGTCGTCGAGTCGGAGGGCAACGGCCGGATGTGCCTCACGCTGCCGAGGGTGCTCGTCTCGGTGGTCGGTATCGACAAGGTGGTCCCGCGCTTCAGGGACCTCGAGGTTTTCTTGCAATTGCTCGCCCGTTCGGCGACGGGGGAGAGGATGAACCCCTACACCTCCGTCTGGAGCGGTGTATCAGCCGGCGACGGGCCCGAAGAGGTGCACCTCGTGCTGCTCGACAACGGGCGCAGTTCCGCCCTTTCTGACCGCACCGGCCGCCAGGTCCTGCGCTGCATACGCTGCGCCGCCTGCCTCAACGTGTGCCCGGTCTACGAAAGGGTGGGGGGCCACGCCTACGGCTCGGTGTACCCGGGGCCCATCGGCGCCGTGCTCACCCCCCAGCTCGACGGCGTCGCGACAGACGCCGTGACCGCTTCCTTGCCGTTCGCCTCGACTTTGTGCGGGGCATGCTACGAGGTCTGCCCGGTGAAGATCGATATCCCTCGGCTCCTCGTGCACCTGCGCGCCCGCTCGGTGGAGCGGGCAAAGCAGAAAGGCCCCAGCTTGGAAAGCGTGGCGATGGCTGCCGCCGGCGCCGTCTTTTCCTCACAGAAGCGCCTCGCGGCGGCCGAACGCCT
>DAHWQF010000115.1:0-3772 GCA_027334785.1 Acidimicrobiaceae bacterium | reverse complement strand
GGCTGGCTCTCTCGGCCGCTTGCCACCAAGGGGGCAATAGGCCCGTTGCCGGGGCCGCTGCGGCGCTGGACGGTGTCCCGGGACGCCCCTCTCCCTCCAGGCCAGAGCTTCAGGGCGTGGTGGAGGTCCGAGCGCCGGCCGTCAGTGCCCGACGGGGCCAAGCAGAGGACCGTCCAGCTGGCCCCTGTAAGACGGCCGGACCTCCCCTCCGCTTTTGGTGGCGGCCGCGAGGGGGTGCTCGGCGCCGTAAGAGCGTCTCTCCGGTCGGCTCCCTTCGGTCGCGTAGAAGTGCCCCGGGGGTACCGGGGCCAGTCGGGGCTCGGGACGGTGCCGCCCGTAGAGCTGTTTATGGAGCGCGTTTCGGAGTACAAGGCGACGGCGACGCTGGCCGCCGAGAGCGACGTGCGGGCTAGCGTCGAAGCCGCTCTTCACCGGCAGGGGAGCAAAAGGGTGGTGGTGCCGGCGGGTCTCCTCGAGGCGTGGCGGCCGGCAGGGCCCGGTTTTGCCGTCGAGGCAGACAGCGGCCAGTTATCCTCGGTGGAGCTCGACCGCTACGATGCCTGCGTGACCGGGTGCGCCGTTGCCGTCGCTGAGACGGGCACGGTGGTTCTGGACGGCGGGGAGTCCCAGGGGCGGCGCATCATCTCGCTCGTCCCCGACCACCTCGTGGTCGTCGTGCGGGAAGAGCAGGTTGTCGCCGGCGTGCCCGACGCCATCGCCCGGCTGGATTCCTCGCCGGTACAGACATGGATCTCGGGGCCGTCAGCAACGAGCGACATCGAGCTCAACCGGGTCGAGGGCGTCCACGGCCCGAGGACGCTCGATGTGGTGGTGCTGTCGGCTCACTGACGAGGCGCAGGTGCCGCCCCCCGCGTTTCGAGCCGGACGCGAGGGGCGGCACCAGCGCACTACCGCTCAGCGGTTTAGAGCTTGGTCTTGTAGAAGTACTTGGCGACCGCTGGGTTGTTGGCGTTCTGCGTTGTCGCGATGACGTTAGGCAGGAGCACGGACTTCTTTATTTTTGCCTTGTGCCCTGTGAGCGCCCAGTAGGCGTCCTGTACGGCCAGCTTGCCTTCGGCGGCAGGGTTCTGGACGACCAGGATGCTGATAACGCCCTGCTTCAGGAGCGCAACCTCTGCCGGCTCGGCGTCGTAGCCCGCGACATAGATCTTGCCCTTCATGCCGGCTGCATCGACGCCTTTGGCCGCACCCTCGGCGGAGTAGAGGTTGGTGCCGAAGATCCCGACCAAATTCTTGTGGGCGAGGATAAGGGCCCGAGCGTCCGACTCGGCGATCGTCGGGTTGTCGTTGTCGTACTCGGTGGCGGCCACAGTCATGTGCGGGTACTTCTTCATCTGGGCGAGGAAGCCCGCTTGGCGCAGGTCGGTTGTCGAAACCCCCTTCTCGACGTTGATGACTGCCACTGCGCCCCTGTAGTGGGCGGCGGCAGCGATGGCTTTGGCGGCCGCCTCCCCGCCCTGGAAGTTGTCCGAGCTGATCGCGGCCGTAAGTATCGACTTGTTCTTGAGGGTGGTGTCAACGCTGATGACAGGGATGCCGGCCTTCACGAAGGCATCCATGGGCTTGAACAGGGCGACGTCGTCGGTCGGTGCGATGAGGAGCGCGTCTGGGTGGGTCGCCAGAGTGGCGTTTACGATCGGGGTCTGTAGGGTGGCGCTCCAAGTCGTCGCACCTTTCCATATGAGGTTGACCCCGAGCTTGGCGGCCTCGGCTTTCGCCCCCACACCCATGGTTATGTAGAAGGGGTCGGTCGTGAGGCCGGGGATGAGGACGATGTTGAACTTCTTGGCGGCGTGCTGGCTGGCTGACGCGGTGCCAGGCACGCCTGCCGCGAGGGCCGTCCCGGCCATGAGAGCTGCAGCGCCAGCCGCAGCAGTCCGGTAACGCCACCCCCTGCTTCCGAGCAGTTTCTTTCCTCTGATTTTCATCTTTCCTCCTGTTGTGTTTCTGTCCCGGCTGAGGGATCTACCCGCAGCCCTTGTGGGCCTTTCAGCGCTCGGCAAGGCGCAGCCTCACCTGGTCGACCGCTACGGCTGCAACAATGATGATCCCAGTAGCGACTTCAGTCCAAGCGCCGTTGACGTTGACGAGGACTAGGCCGGTGACGAGCAGGGAGATGATCATAGTGCCGACGACGGTGCCCAGCATGTGACCGCGCCCGCCGAAGAGGCTGGCGCCGCCGATGACGACGGCGGCTATGGCGTCCAACTCGTCGTTTTGGCCCGACAGCGGGTTGGCAACGTTGAAGTTGGCCATGACCATCATCCCTGCCAAGCCGGCCAGGAACCCCGAGATCGTGTACACCCAGGCGAGGTGGCGGTTGACGTTGACGCCCGCCCGCCTTGCGGAGAGCCCGTTGCTGCCGATGGCGTACGTGCGTAGCCCGAAGCGCGTCCTGTGGAGCAGCAGACCGAAGATTACAGCCGCCACTATAGCGACAAGGAAGGTCGTGTATATCCAGCCGCCGATGGCACTGGTACCGATGTTTCCGACCTGCGGCGGGAGGTTGGAGACTTCGGTGCCACCATTTATTAGAGAAGGAGCGGCACCTACGGCGGTCAGGCTCCCGAGTGTGACGATGAAAGGCGGCAACTTGAGGCGCGTGATGAGGAAACCGTTGACGAAGCCGATGAACGCCCCCAGAGCCAAGGCAACGGCAAACCCGACCGCTGTGGTGAGCACGTTGCCGGCATGGGAGCCAAGCATGGACTGCATGACCGCTCCCGACACCATGCCCGTAAAGCCGAGGATGGCGCCGTCTGACAGGTCGATGCCGCCAGTCAAGATGACGAAGAGTTGCCCGACAGCGAGGAGCATGTACTCGACCGAGAAGTTGGAGATACTGAGCCAGGCTCCCTTGGAAAAGAGCTGCGTATTGATGAGCCCGAAGATGAGCACCATGAGCCCCAGGACGCCCACGATCCAGAAGTCCCCGATCCGGTCGACAACACCTAGCCATGCCGAGCGCTCTTCGCCCGGACGCCCCACGCGACCCGGAGCGGCCGCCGTGCCTGGTGGCGAGAAGGCTGAGGGAAGCCTGACAGGCACTACGGCGTCCTCCCTGCGAGAGCCCGGCCGCGTGCCGTCATGGGCGCCTGGCTCCCAGGGCGGCGCCAGTGATCCAGCTCACGATGTCGTCCACGGTGCACTCGTCGCGCCGTAGGTTGGCCACAACCTCCCCTTGGAACAAGACGACGACCCTGTTGCACAACCGGTACACCTGCGGCAGGTTGTGGCTGATGAGGAGCACGGGCACGCCTTGGGCCGCTACCGATGACACCAACTCGCCGACGCGCTCTTGCTGCTCGACCCCGAGCGCCGCCGTGGGCTCGTCCATGAGGACAACCTTCGACCCCCAAGCCACCGCTCGGCCCACGGCGATGGCTTGGCGTTGGCCTCCCGACAGTCGTCCTGCGAGTGCGCTTACTGAGTCGATACGTATCCGGGTGCGCTCGAGGTCAGCTTGGGCCTCTCTCGCCATGGCCTTGCGGTCGAGCCAGCCGAGCCACCTGAGCGGGCCGGTCACAGACCGCTCGCGGCCCAAGAAAATGTTCGCCCACACGCTCAGGTCGGGGGCCAATGCCAGGTCTTGGTAGACAGTCTCGATCCCGAGGCGGCGAGCCTCGAGAGAGGAGGAAAACGACACCTTCTTTCCTTCGACGAAGATCGTCCCCGCATTGGGCTGGAGACCCCCAGAGAGGATGTTGACCAACGTCGACTTACCGGCGCCGTTGTCGCCTACGAGGCCAAC
>DAHWQF010001159.1 GCA_027334785.1 Acidimicrobiaceae bacterium | reverse complement strand
GCGGCAGGCACAACGGCCACCGGGCCCACAACGCCAAGAGCCGCGGCCACCAACGCCACCGCGGCAACACGCTCCGATCTCATGGGCACGGGGCACCTCCGTTTGTCGAGACTGGGACCGTCCACGAGACGACTGTAGCTCCGGGCCTGAGAGCAAGGACCCCATTACGTCCGTTGGCGCTACCCACGAGCTCGCCAAAACCTGCCGGGCCGAGCACCTGCGAGCCCCGAGCAAGCCCGGCTTTGCCGATGTCGAGCAGGGCCTCCAGGTGGAGCTGCTCGTCCTCTACCTCTTCCAAAGCTCAGCCTCCTTCTCATAACTGCACTGGTCATGTGGCCGGCCGAGGAGCTAGTAGGAGCCAATGGCACGGCGCGGCCGGGGAGCCACTAGAGCGACAAGGCGCTGCCCCTTTTGTCCTTATAGAGCCGGATGTCGGCGGCCCGGACGAGCTCCTCTGGGCTCCGCCCGTCCTCGGGCCACGCTGCCGCCCCAGCAGACCAGCTCGGCAGGGGCACCTCGTGCCCAGCGAAGCTG
>DAHWQF010001158.1 GCA_027334785.1 Acidimicrobiaceae bacterium | reverse complement strand
TCCCCCTCGGGACCCTCGTCGCCCGCACCCTCCACCTGAACCCCAACCGCGTCGTGGTCGGCGAGATCCTCGAAGGGGGCGACCTCGTCAACCTGCTCTCTGCGATGGCCCAGGGCGTCGGTGGCATGGCGACGCTGCACGCCAAGTCCTCCGCCGAGGCCTTCGCCAAGATGATCATGCTCGGGCTGACCGCCCCCGAGCCGCTCAGCCCCGAGGCCACGGCTGCGCTCGTTGCCCACGCCGTCGACCTCGTCGTCCACGTCGGCATGGCCGCCGAGGGGGCGGGGAGCCATCGCAGCCTCGCCCGCTTCGTCACCTCGGTGCGCGAGGTCACCGGCGCCGAGGGGCGTGTCGTGGCCTCGAACGAGATCTTCCGCCCCGGTCGCGACGGCCACGCAGAGCCGGGGGCACCCATGTCGCCGGCTCGGCGCGAGCGGCTCCTCGCCGCCGGGTACGCCGACCCGCTCCCGACGGGGTGGCGCTGATGCTCGGGGCCCTCATCGGCGCGGGAGTCGGCCTCGGGGTCGCGCTGGTGG
>DAHWQF010001157.1 GCA_027334785.1 Acidimicrobiaceae bacterium | reverse complement strand
TAACGCTACCCGTGTCCGGACCTATGTAACGCCAACACCCTTTGGTGTTACAGAGCTGTTGGGCCGGCTACGGACAGGTGCCAACAGCCGACCAGAACCCCGACGCCCAGCGAGACGCACGGGCGGTCGGGGCAGGTGCGGCTTTCGGCCGCCCGGGTTCGTGCTTTCGTTGTCCCTACCCAACGCCGTGCCAGTATGACGGCCGTGGCGCCGCGCCGATCTGAAGCAGATCCTTCTCCGAGAAGACCCCTCAGGTGGACTGTTGAGTACTACGCCACGGCGTCTGGTGCTGCGCCAGTGCTCGAGTGGTTACGTGGGCTCCCGGAGGCCAAGCGAGCGGCGTGGCTGGCGTTCGTGGACTTCGCGCTCGTGCCGATGGGCAAGGACATCGGCCAGTCCGGCTACGTCAAAGCCCTCGGCCAGGGCCTCTTCGAGCTCCGGGTCGACCACGACGCCGCTGAGCTGGCGCAAGTCTTCGGCGTAGACCTCTCCACTCGCCCCGAGCTCGCCGACCTGGCCGCCGAGGGGATCCTGCT
>DAHWQF010001156.1 GCA_027334785.1 Acidimicrobiaceae bacterium | reverse complement strand
TCATAGCGACATATCCGAGTTCTCGGCCTCCTCCGTCGGCATAGAGGTGGGCGGTGTCGAACGTGGCGCCTTGGCCTCGATGAACTGTCGTGGCGTTTCCCAGGGCGAGCTTGTCGGCTCCGATCTGGTCGGGCCCAGACAAACCCGTGCGTCGGGCCGCGGGTCTGGGATCGGCCGCGCCGGCCTCCCCGCACTGCTATCCAGGTGTCCAGATAGGCCAGGGTGGCGTCGGCTTCGGCGTCCAAGATGGCGTGCATGTCCTCGGCCCGGCCGATCACACCAAAGCCATCCGGGAACGCAACGGCTGGACCCAGCAAGAAGTCGCAGACAACCTCGGCCGGCTCACCGGCCACACCCTCCCCCAGGCCTCCATCTCGGCCACGGAACGCGGCTTCGACGGGGAACGCCGCCGGCGCTTCGACGCCCACGAGCTGTACTTCTTTTAGGCAGAAGTTCCGCGGCGCCGCCTGCTGGCCCCCTTTGCTGCGCCCGAGCTCGCCGATCGCTACGCCGCCAGCGTGGGAAGTTCTGGTGCT
>DAHWQF010001155.1 GCA_027334785.1 Acidimicrobiaceae bacterium | reverse complement strand
CCAACTTGACCACGGGCAAGACGCCTGTGGCCACTGGCCCGATGCTCCTCGTGAGCACCAGCCAGTCCCAGGCCTGCTTCGCGGACAACCCCAACTGGTGGGGCATCAAGCAACTCGGGCTCAAGTTCCACTTCAAGTACCTCTGCGACGTAGTGAACGGCTCCAACAGCGTCGAGTTGTCGTCGCTGCTGTCCAACAACATCGACTGGAGCAACAACTTCCTTCCGGGCATCAACACGCTCATGACGACGGGTGGTGACTCCTCGTTCCTCACGACGTACTACCCGAAGAGCCCGTACATGCTTTCGGCCAACACCGTGTGGCTCGAGATGAACACCACCAAGGCGCCGTTCAATAACGTCAACTTCCGCAAGGCCGTGGCCTATGGCATCAACACCCAGTCGATAGTGAGCGGCGTGTACGACGGCATCGTCAAGGCCGCCAACCCGACCGGGTTGCTGCCCAACCTCAGCTCCTACATCAATAAGAGCGTGGTCAGCAAGTACGGCTTCCGCTACGACCCGTCGCTCGCCAAG
>DAHWQF010001154.1 GCA_027334785.1 Acidimicrobiaceae bacterium | reverse complement strand
CTCCGCCGCCGGCTCGAGGGCCTCGACGCGCGAGAGCAGGTGGGCGAAGGGCTCGAGCGACCGGGCCGGCCGGGCCGGTGGCTCGAGGGAGGCGGCGGGCGCGCTCATGCGCGGCCACGCTCTCCCCCGGCGGCTGTGGAGCGCAAGGGGCGAAGCCTGTGGATCCGGCTGTGGAGGCGGCCCTCGCCGGCGCCTTGCCGCCCCGGTCGGCCCGGGACGGCCGGGCCGGGCGAAAGGCGCCTCTGCCAAGATGGACCGTGCCCGCGTGGCTCGTGCCCCCGACGCTGCGCTCCTACCGGGCCGGCTGGATCGGCGTCGACGTGCTCGCCGCGCTCTCCCTCGTCGCCGTGGCCCTGCCCTCCCAGCTCGCGACGGCACGCCTCGCCGGGATGGCGGTGACGACGGGGCTGTTCGCGTTCGTCCTCTCGAGCGTCGTCTACGCCGCGCTCGGGACCGGCACCGGCCTCGCCGTCGGGGCCGACTCGACGATCACGCCCGTGCTCGCGAGCGCGGCGGCCTCGGTCGGCCTCGTAGGGA
>DAHWQF010001153.1 GCA_027334785.1 Acidimicrobiaceae bacterium | reverse complement strand
TCTTGAGCCACGCCGAGCTCGAGGCCCTCTTGGACCAGCCCAAGGCCCTCCACGACCAGCTCGCGGACCTGCTCGGCCTGGAGGACCTCGACCAGGCGGCCGAGAGGCTGCGCACCGAGCGCACCAGCCTGGAAAAGACCGCCAGGGCGGCCAAAGACGCGCTCCCGGCACTGCGGGCCGAGCTGGCGGGGAGCGGCGACGACGAGAGGGCTGCCGAAGCCGGCCGCCTCCTCGGCGCCAGGCAGCCGGACCTCGACGCGCTGGAGGCGCTCGGCTTGGGTGGGGACGCCGCCGCCGGCGAAGAGGTTGCGCTCCTCCGCGAGCTGGCCAACCTTTCCCTTCCTTCACAAGCCGAAGTGGCCGGCGCCGTGCAGGCGGTGATGGAGGCGGCCAGGGCCCTCTCCCTCGCCCAGGACGAGGCCTCCGCCGGCGCTGACACCCAGGCGCGCCTGCTGGAAGCCGCCCTCGAGCACCTCGCCCACCACCCAAGCGACGCCTGCCCGGTGTGCGGGACGCCCGGCGCCATAGACGCCTCGT
>DAHWQF010001152.1 GCA_027334785.1 Acidimicrobiaceae bacterium | reverse complement strand
GTAGGTATGCGCTCGCTTTGGGACGCTGTAGGCGCCCGGGAACTCGTCCAGGTGGGGGAGCAGTACCACCTGTACCCAGGTCACTCCGCCCGTCACGAGGTGGTACGGAGGGGTCTTTTGGGGCGGCCCACTTCGGTGCAGGTCTCCTCGACCCACGGTTACCACGCCGTGTCGCTGATGCGCCGGTTCTTAGACGGGGCCTTCGGCCCTGTCGCCGTCTCGGCTTCGGTCTATAAAGCTCCGCTCGTAGATCCTTTGACGAGGAAGGGTTGGAGCGACGACGACACGGAGAAGGAGGCTCACACGACCCTTGCAAGCTTGGACTTCGGGGAGAGCGCCTCCGGCTTTTACGACTTCACAGACAACCAGTGGCACAACCAGCTCCGCCACCGGCGCATAGTCGTTCGGGCAAGCCGAGGTGAGGTCACTGACGACTCGGTCGTACGCCTGGCTGGGCCGCACACGGTACTGCGCTCGCCGCTAGTGCGCTCCCAGCTCGGTTATGACCTGAACATGGACGGCTTTGACACCGAGCAC
>DAHWQF010001151.1 GCA_027334785.1 Acidimicrobiaceae bacterium | reverse complement strand
CCGGCAGTCGGTTACAGCAGCCTGGCCAAGTTCATAAAAGGCGTGAGCGCCAGCGGCAACACCGTAACGGTCAGCTTCACCAACCCGCCGCCCTACACGGACTGGCAGGACTTCTTGTGGCAGAACGCTGTTTTGCCGAAAGTGGTCTTCTCCAAGCTCTCGGCGAGCGAGCAGGTGACGAGCGCCAACTACGCCCGGGGCAAGTCGCCGGTGGCGACCGGGCCGATGCTCCTCGTCAGCACCAGCCAGTCGCAGGCTTGTTACGAGGACAACGCCAACTGGTGGGGCATCAAGCAACTGGGGCTCAAGTTCCACTTCAAGTACCTCTGCGACATCGTGAACGGCTCCAACAGCGTCGAGTTGTCAGCCCTGCTCTCCAACACCATCGACTGGAGCAACAACTTCCTGCCCGGCATCAACACGTTGATGACGACCGGCGGTGACTCCTCGTTCCTCACGACCTACTACCCGAAGAGCCCTTATATGCTCTCGGCCAACACGGTGTGGCTCGAGATGAACACTACCAAGGCACCGTTC
>DAHWQF010001150.1 GCA_027334785.1 Acidimicrobiaceae bacterium | reverse complement strand
CATGCAGAGCGCGGCGCGCTGGTGCGCGCCCTCGCCCAGAGGGAGCACGTCGGGCCCGACGGACGCTCGATGCGCATCGGGCGCTCGACCCTCGACGACTGGATCCGCGCGTGGAGGAAGGGCGGCTTCGAGGCCTTGGTCGACCGTCCACGCGTCGTCCCGCTGCGCACCTGCGCCGAGGTGCTCGACCTCGCCGAGCGCTTGAAGCGTGAGCAGCCCGACCGCTCGGCGGTCCAGGTGCACGCGGTGATGCAAGCCGCCGGTCACCGTCCCCCCCACGTCCGCACGCTCCAGCGCCACTTCACCCGCCTCGGGCTGGCCGTGCCCGGCACCGCCGGCGCCCAGAAGGTCTATGGGCGCTTCGAGGCTTCCTCACCGAACGAGCTATGGACCGGCGACGCGCTCCACGGGCCCCAGGTGGGAGGCAAGAAGGCCTACCTGCTCGCGTTCATCGACGACCACTCACGGCTGCTCTGTGGCTATCGGTGGTGCGTTGCCGAAGACAGCGTCCGGCTCGAGTCCGCCCTTCGGGCGGGG
>DAHWQF010000114.1 GCA_027334785.1 Acidimicrobiaceae bacterium | reverse complement strand
TGAGGCTGACCTTGTCCCCGGGCCTCGCCTTGATGTACGCCGTCATGGCGTCCCAACTGGAGAAATGATGGCCGTTGACGGCCAGGATGCGATCACCCGGCCTGAGCCCCGCCACCTCGGCAGGGCTTTTCGAGTGGGCAAAGCCGTCCACGGCCGCTATCGGGTTGGTGGCAGGAGGGGTGACGAAGGTCCCCATGTCCCCTGGCCCGATGAACAGCACGAACAGCATCAAAAAGGCGAGCAGGAAGTGCACGAACGAGCCGGCGCTCGCCACCGCCACCCGCTTCCAGGTGACCTGGTTGCGGTACGCCCGGGGCTCGTCCTGCGCCCTTACCTCCTCGGCGCTGGTCATCCCCGTTATGCGGCAATAGCCCCCCAAAGGCAGGGCCTTCACGCCGTAGGTCGTCTCGCCTTTTTTCACCGACCACAGCCGGGGGCCGAACCCGAAGAAAAACTCCGTCACCTGCATGCCCGAGAGCTTGGCCACGACGAAGTGGCCCAGTTCGTGGAGCACGACTATCACCACGAGCGCCAGCACGACGAGCACGGTGGGGAGCGCCCCAAACAGGCTCGCCACCACCAGACCGGCCGCCACCACGAGGCCCAAGCGGACAAGCGCTGCCCTCTGCTCGCGCTGTTCCCCGTCACGCAGGCGCGATTGTGGGTCAACCATGCGCAGCCCCGCTCAGTTGGCTCACGCACTCGAGCGCGAGCGCGCGGCCCTCGGCGTCGGCCGCCAGCACGTCGGCCAGGTCCCGGGGCTCGCTGGCCGCGTGACGGCCCATGGCGTACTCCACTACGGCCGGTATATCGACCCAACGTAAACGGTGCCTTAGAAAACCTTCTACGGCCACCTCGTTGGCACCGTTGAGGCACGCCGGCGCCGTGCCTCCCCGGCGGCCGGCCTCATACGAGAGGGCCAGGCACGGGAAAGCCTCCGAGTCGGGCACCTCGAAATCGAGGCGCCCGAGCGCGCTCCAATCGATCGCACCGAACGCGGCCGCCATACGCTCAGGGTAGGTGAGGGCGTAGCCAATCGGGAGGCGCATGTCGGGCATCGAGAGCTGGGCGATCGTGGCCCCGTCGGTCATCTCGGCCATCGAGTGGACGACCGACTGGGGGTGGACGACCACCTCTATCTGGTCATAAGCGACGCCGAACAGCAGGTGCGCCTCGATGACCTCGAGGCCCTTGTTCATGAGCGTCGAAGAGTCGACGGTGATCTTCGGGCCCATCTTCCAGGTGGGATGAGCCAGAGCGTCTTCGACTGTGACGGCGGCCAGTTCTTCCCGGGAGCGCCCCCTAAAGGGGCCACCCGAAGCCGTGACCACGAGGCGCCGAAGCGCGCCCGGCGGTCCGGCCGGCGGGCCCGCTCCGGCCATTCCGGCCGCGGCCAGGCACTGGTGGAGAGCACAGTGCTCCGAGTCGACCGGGAGCAGTTCGGCGCCTGGCGTGTGCCTAGCCCGCTGCACGATCGGCCCCCCTGCCACGAGCGACTCTTTGTTGGCCAGGGCCAGCCGCCGGCCCGTCCCCAAGGCGGCGAGCGTCACGGGGAGCCCGGCAAAGCCGACGACCGCGTTCAGCACGATGTCGGCCCCCCGGGCCAGTTCGGCCAGGGCACCGTCGCCGGCCAGGACCTCCGTGCCCGCAGGCACGAGCGCCGCGAGCGCACCGGCTTTGGACTCCTCGGCTATCGCCACCCGGGCCGGCCGCCACTCCCGGGCCTGGGCCGCCAGCATCTCGACCGAGGAACCCGCGCCCAGCGCCACCACTTCGAAGCGGCCCCCCGCCGCGCGCACCACGTCGAGGGCCTGCGTGCCGATCGAACCGGTGCTGCCGGCGATGCAAAGCGTCCGCGTCGCGCTCACCCGAGCGTTCAGCCGGCGAGGTGGAGGGCTATGGCCAAGAAATAGGCGGCGGGGAGCACGAACAACATGGAGTCGAAGCGGTCGAGGAGGCCCCCGTGGCCTGGCAGGAGCGCCCCCGAGTCTTTCAAGTGCAGGTCGCGCTTCACCATCGACTGCACGAGGTCGCCTACGGGTGCCGCTATGGCGATCACGACCCCGAGCTCGACCCCGTGGCGCAGGCCACCCCAGGGCGACAGCTCGTGGCCGATCACCGCTCCCACTATCACTGCCACTATGGCGCCGGCGATGACACCTTCCCAGGTCTTGCCAGGGCTCGTGTGCGGGGCCAGGTGGTGGGTCCCGATGCGGCTGCCTGCGAACCAGGCGGCTATGTCGCAAGCCACGGTCGGAACGACCGCGCCGAGGAAGAGGTGGCTGCCCTTGTGCGCGGCGAGCAGCAACCCGGCGAAGGAACCAAGGATGCCCACCCACGAAAAGACAAGGAAGGTCACCGCCGCATTGACGACAGGGCGCGCCTCGACGACGCGGGCCAGGTACCAGACGAACGAGGCGACCAGCACCACCGTCACCACAACGGGCAAGCCGGCCGTGCCCTTCCAGTACGCCGCCAGCACCGCCCCGGCCGCCCCGAGGGCGCCCACGAGCGTGGCGGGGCGAAAGCCGACCTCCTGGACCATCGAGAACGCCTCGAGCGCGCAGCCGAGGACCGCCACCGCCGACAGGACCAGCAGCGCCACCGGACCGATCAGGTAGCAGACCACAAAGAGGGCAATGAGCCCGGCACCGGTCACCACGGCCGCGCCCACGTTGCGCCCCGGGCCGCCAAGACCAGCGTCGGCGTAGGCGTCGTACGGCGCCCGGGGGTGCCTGGGTACATGCGACCCCGGCCCCATGGCTGGCCCTCCGTTGGCCGCAGCCGGCGCGCCCCGGGCCGATCGCCCTCCGGGGCTCGCTAGGCGCGGCCCCCCCACGCCCCGCCCAGTTGCCCCCGGAGAGCCCTGACGCGGCTCGGGACCCGGGCCGGCCTCGGGTACACTGTCTTGGCCGGGCGGCTCGACCTCATCTCCCCCGAGGGGTTGGCTGGCCGCCAGCGTGGGAGGGAACACGTCGAGGGCGGGCGTGCCCGCTTCCCCGCTCTGCGAGCCGGCCCCCGAGACCGCACCACCCCCCTCCGCCGCGCTCACTTCGGCAGGCGGCCCGGGCGCTTGCGCACCTGTAGGGATGGGGCCGGTGCGATGGGACCGCTCACGTTCGAGGCGTTCAAAATCTTCGTCAAAGGAAAACGGGTCGCCGGCGGTCTCCGCAGGCAACAGAGCGGCATCGTCGTCGTCGGCGAGCTCCTCGACACCCGGCCCATTTGACCAGGCGTTGACGTCGTCTCGCCAATGCAGCCCACGAGAGCCGAGGAGGCGCCAAGCCTGCATCTCGTCGTCCTCGTCTGGCCCAGCGAGAGCGCGGGGCACCTCCCCGGTGGGCGGGTCCGCCCAATGCGGCAGTTCCGTACCCTCTCCTCCGCTCATGGTCTCTGTGAGCACCGCCGGCCGACGTGCCGGTGGCACAACCTCGCGAATGTACTCCATCTCCGGTCGCTCGTCCGCGATGGGTACTCTCGCCTCCCCGCCCGGTGCGCCCAACCACCCCTCGCTGGGCGGCTGGATCGCGCTGCCCGAGAGGCCTGCGCTCCCTGGGGTGCCCGGTCCGCCGGCGGGGCGGGTCGGTACGCCGGCGGGGCGGGTCGGGGCGCCGGGACGGGTCGGGGCTCCGGGACGGGTCGGGGCGCCGGGGTCAGTCGTTACACCGGGGAAAGTCGGTGCGCCAGGGAAAGTCGTTACGCCGGGGTCGGTCGGGGCCCCTGGGTCGTAGTAGGCCGGCACGTCGGCACCACCCCAACCCCCCGGCTCGATCGCCTGGGGGCCCGGTTCGGGGGCAGGCACGGTGCGCGCCCAGGCTTTGGCCCGCAGTAAGCCCAACAGCGTCTCCTCGGCTCAGGCCCGTACGGGGCTAATCGTGCAGGAGTTCCTGCTCTTTGTGGGCGAGCACGCGGTCGATCTCGGCGGTCTGGTCGTGGGTAAGCTTGTCCAGCTCCTTTTCGGCCCGCTCGAGCTCGTCCGAGGACAGCTCGCCGTCGCGCTCCAGGCCCTCGAGCTCTTTACGAGCATTGCGGCGTGCGTTGCGCACGGCCACCCTGCCCTCCTCCGCCTTGTGGTGGACGACCTTCACCAGTTCCTTGCGGCGCTCCTCGGTGAGCACCGGGAAGACCAGGCGCACGACGGAGCCGTCGTTGCTGGGAGTCACCCCGAGGTCCGAGGACAGGATGGCCTTTTCGATCGCCTTCAAGACCGCGGGGCTCTTGTCGTAAGGGCTGATCACGAGGACCCTGGCTTCGGGCACATGCAACCCAGCCAGCTGCTGCAGCTGCACCTCAGCCCCGTAGTACTCGACCTTCAACTTCTCGACAAGGCTCGGGGCGGCACGGCCAGTGCGAATGGCGGCGAACTCTCCCTTGGTGTGCTCCACCGCCCGCGACATCCGGTCCCGGCAGTCTTCTATAGCGAGGTCTACGAGTGTGCCTGCCATCAGTGGATAAGCGTACCTATCTCCTCGCCGGCCAGGGCACTGCGCAGGTTGCCCTCTTTCGCGATGCTGAAGTACAGGATCGGGAGCGAGTTCTCCTTGCACAGCGTGATGCCGGTCAGGTCCATGGCCCGGAGGTCCTTTGCGAGCACCTCTCCATAGCCGATCTCGTGCAGTGGCAGCGCGTTCGGGTCCACCCGCGGGTCGGCGGTATAGACGCCCTCGACGTCGCCGTGCGTCCCCTTCAAGAGGATGTCGGCGCCGATCTCGACCGCCCGGAGCGCCCCCGCCGTATCGGTGGTGAAAAACGGGTTGCCCGTCCCCGCGGCGAACAGCACCACCCTGCCTTTCTCCAGGTGGCGGATGGCGCGGAGGCGGATGTAGGGCTCAGCCAGTTCGGACATGCCTATGGCCGTCTGCACCCGCGTCGGCTGGCCCTGGCGCTCGAGGGCGTCACGAAGAGCGAGCGCGTTGATGACGGTGGCGAGCATCCCCATGTAGTCGGCCGTGGCCCGGTCCATGCCGCTCGCCGAACCCGTGGCCCCACGCCAGATATTGCCGCCGCCGACCACTATCGCGATCTCCGTACCAAACTCGGCGCGTGCGCCGGCGACCTCTCGCGCCAAGCGTTCGACGACCCGCCCGTCGATCACCTCGTCCGCGGCGTCGCTCGCCAAAGCCTCGCCTGAGATCTTGAGCACGACGCGCGCCCAGGGCGCGCCGGGCCGGCCCACGCCTCAGCTGCCGATCAGGACTTGGGCGAAGCGTACGATCGTCGCCTCGCCGAGGACCTGGGCCACCGTGAACTTGTCGTCCTTGGCGAAGAGCTGCTCGAGCAGCACCCCGCCCGGCATGCGCTTGTACCAGGCGGCCAACCGGCCCTCGACGATCTTTTGTAGCGCGGCCTCCGGCTTCCCCTCCCGGCGAGTCTCCGCCTCGAGAGTCTCTCGTTCGGCGCGCACCTCCTCGTCAGGAACGTCTTGGCGGCTCAGGTACTTCGGCCTGCCGAAGGCGATGTGGACCGCTATGTCGTGAGCGAGTTCCTCGTCCCCGCCGGCCACCTCCACGATCACCCCGTTGACCCCCCGGTCATTTTGGACGTGGAGGTACGAGCCGAGCGTGTTGCCAGGGGCAGCTTGGAAACGGATCACGTCGCCGAGCTGGACGTTTTCACGGGTCGCGATGTTCAGGTCCTCTATGGCGGCCTTGCGCTGGTCCACCGCCTCCTCGCCCTCGGCGGCCACCAGGGCAGCCAGGTCATTGACGAGGTTGACGAAGTCGGGGCTCTTGGCCGAAAAGTCGGTCTCTGACCGCAACTGGACCAGCGCCATGGCGTTGGCGTTCCGGTCGTAGGAGACGGCGACCGCGCCCTCGGCGCTCTCGCGGCCCGCACGCTCGGCGGCCTTGCCGAGCCCTCGCTCGCGCAACCACTTGGCGGCCTCCCGGGGGTCGCCGTCACTCTCGGTGAGGGCGCGCTTAGCGTCGAGCATCCCGGCTCCGGTCAGGTTGCGCAGCGCTTGGACATCCTTGGCAGTGAACTCTGGCATGGTGGGCTCCTAACTTAGCTTGCGTTGCTCGTGGCAGCGCCCGCCGGCGAGCTCTCGGCAGGCTCGGCCACGGCCTCGGTGTGCTCCGCCTGCGGCTCCACTGTCCCAACTGTCTCAACCAGGCCATCTGCCTCGACTGGGCTAGCCGCCTCAACTGGGCTAGCTGCCTCAACTGGGCTAGCTGCCTCAACTGGGCTAGCTGCCTCAACTGGGCTAGCTGCCTCGACTGGGCTAGCTGCCTCGACTGGGCTAGCCGGCGCCGCCGTGGCCGCTGCCGGCGCGGTGGGCTCAGCCGGAGCGCCGGCCGCTACCGCGGTGCCTGCAGCGCCGGCCTGCGACCCCGCCGGCAGCGGCGGGGGCCCACCTGCCTGGTTGGCGCGGCGGGACGCGACAAAGCGGCCCTCTTGAACTGCATCGGCCATCACGCGGCACATGAGCATCCCGCTACGGATGGCGTCGTCGTTGCCCGGTATCGGGAACTGGACCGTGTCGGGGTCGCAGTTGGTGTCCACCACCGCCAGGATGGGGATGCCCATCTTGTTGGCTTCGGACACCGCGATGTGCTCTTTTTTGATGTCGATGATGAAAACAGCGTCCGGTAAGCGGGACATGGTGCGGATACCGCCCAGGTTGCGCTCGAGCTTTTCTAGCTCGCGGCTGTGGACCAGGGCCTCCTTCTTCGGCATCGCCTCGAAGTCGCCCGCCCGGCGCATGCGCTCGAACTCTTGCATCTTGCCCACCCGACCCGAGATCGTCGTGAAGTTGGTGAGCATCCCGCCGAGCCACCGCTCGTTGACATAGGGCATGCCGCAAAGCTTGGCGAAGCGCTCTATGGGGTCCTGCGCCTGCTTCTTGGTGCCCACGAAGAGTACGGTCCCCCCGTCGGCCACGAGGTCCCTCACAAAGGAGTAGCCGACCTCGAGCCTCTGGAGGGTCTGGTTGAGGTCAATGATGTAGATGCCATTGCGTTCGCCGAATATGAAGCGCTTCATCTTCGGGTTCCAGCGCCTCGTCTGGTGCCCGAAGTGCACTCCCGCCTCCAAGAGCTGCCGCATCGTTACTACGGCCATGTCGACTCCTCTCCATCGGTTGTCAGGACCCGAGCGCTAGCGCCCTCGCAGGACCGAGGGCGACCGTGGAGGCACCCGGGCGTGGATTTGTACTGCTGGCTCGTTCGGTTGCCGCTGACCAGGGTAACAGACCGGCCGGGCCCTGCTCAGGCGATGTCTTTCTCCGCCAAGAGCATCTTCGCCCTGAGCTGCAGGACGGCCTTGGTGTGGATCTGGCAGACGCGGCTCTCGGTCACACCCAGCACCTGGCCTATCTCGGCCAGCGTCAGGCCCTCGTAGTAGTACAGCGAGAGCACGATCTTCTCGCGGTCGGCCAGCCGGTTGATGGCACCTGCCAAGATCTGCTTCATCTCCTCCACCTCGTAGGCGGCCATCGGGCTGTCGTGTCGGTCGGCGATCGTGTCCCCGAGAGTCATGGACTCGCCTCGCTCCCCGCCGGCCAGCACCTCGTCCAAAGCCACGATGCCCACGAAGGAGATCTGAGAGAACTGCGCCTGCAGCTCCTGCTCAGAAAGCCCCAGGTCGGCCGCCACCTCGGCATCCGTCGGCGACCGCAGGAGCTGACCCTCAAGTTTGGCGTAGGCCTTCTCGATGGCCCTCGCCTTGGCCCGGACCGAACGCGGGACCCAGTCGATGCTCCGCAGTTCGTCGATGATGGCACCCTTGATCCGGGTAATGGCGTAGGTCTCGAACTTGACCGACCTCTCGTTGTCAAACTTCTCGATGGCATCGATCAACCCGAAGATCCCGTAGCTCACGAGGTCGCCAAGCTCGATCGTGCTCGGGAGGCCGACCGATACCCGGCCCGCCACGTACTTGACGAGCGGCGAATAGCGCACGATCAGCTTGTCGCGCAGCTCCTGCGCCCCGGTCCGCTTGTACTCGGCCCAGAGCTCGTCCGCGGTCGGAGCCAACTCGTCTGTTTCCATCATGCCCTTGGGTGTGCCTCGTCGTAAACCGCCAGCAGGCGCTCTTTGCTGACGTGGGTGTAGACCTGGGTGGTGCGGAGGTTGGCGTGGCCGAGCAGTTCCTGCACGACCCGGAGGTCCGCGCCGCCGTCCAACATGTGAGTCGCAAAGCTGTGGCGCAGCGCATGCGGGTGCGTGTGCGAGGGCGAACGCTTGTCCAGCACCCGCCGCACGTCCCGGGGGGTCATCCGCCGGCCTCGCAGGTTGAAAAAGACCGGGCCCTGCCGGGAGACGGTGCCACCGAGCTCCGGCCGGCCCTCGCGCAACCAACGCTCCAGCGCCCTCACAGACGTCGCTGACATGGGTACCTGTCTCTGTTTGCCGCCCTTGCCCCACACTGTCACCCAGCCCCGGGCCAAGTCCAGGTCCGCCTCGCTGAGCCCGCACAGCTCGCTCACCCGCAGGCCGCTGCCATAGAGCAGCTCGAGCAGGGCGTCGTCGCGAAGCTTCACGGCCTCCGGCCCCTTGGCCGGCCTGGCCTGCGCCCGCTCGCGGCTCACCTGTGCCTGCTCGCGGCTCGCCTGTGCCTGCTTGCGGCTCGCCTGCGCCCGCTCGCGCCCCTCCTCGGCATCTCGCGCGGCGGCCTGTCGCGACGCTTGGGCTCTTCCCGAGCCGGCGGCCGGGGCCGGCACCTGGGGTTGGTCGAGTATGGCCGAGATCTCGCTCAGCGCCAGCACCCTGGGCAAGCGGCCCCGTCCGGCCCGCACCGACAGGCCAACCGTCGGGTCTTCGGTGACCACACCCGCCCTGCGGAGCCAGCCGAAGTAACGCCGCAGAGCCGCCGCCGCCTGCGCAATGCTTTGGCGGGCGTAGCGCCGGGTGGCCATGTATGCCAGGTACCGGCGCAGCCAGAGCCGGTCGGCCTCCTCAGGGCCCGAAAGGCCGGCGCGAGAGGCCCACGTGACGAAGCCCGAGACAGCGTTGGAGTAGGCGCTCCTCGTTGCCGGAGAAAGTTCCGTGAGTGAATTCTGCCAC
>DAHWQF010001149.1 GCA_027334785.1 Acidimicrobiaceae bacterium | reverse complement strand
CGCTCGATGACCCGCTCGGCAACAAGAGGGAGGGGGAAGTCCGCGAGAGCCCGGCGGATGTGGCCGCCCGGATCGCCGAGCTGAAGACGACGAGCCATGAGCGTGTCGAGCCCCAAACCTGAGACCACGCCAAGCTGGCCCATCGAGGCGACCGCCCTGGCCAAGCGCCACCCCGAGACGCCAACACCCATCCCGCCTTGGATGATCTCAGGCAACCGGCCCGACCTTCGCAATGTCCCTCCCATGCCCCCCACACCATGGGTCGCGGGTTGGAACCCCGGTACCGGGCCCGAACCGGTCAAAGGGCTTGCCGGGACAACTTGGCGCCCAGCGGACGCACCACGTCATCGCCCCGCCACCGCCACATGAAGCTCACGGCACAAAGTATAGTGAGCCCCTCCGCGGGGAATACGAGGCTTCGCCCCACACCAGCGAGGTAGCCCCTGAACTGGGACTTTCCTGGCGCCCCCGGGGCGACTCGAACGCCCGACGCACGGTTTAGGAAACCGACGCTCTATCCTCTGAGCTACGGGGGCC
>DAHWQF010001148.1 GCA_027334785.1 Acidimicrobiaceae bacterium | reverse complement strand
CGGGAAAGGCCCCGAGTACCAGGTCTCGAGGAAATGGCGCAGGTACACAGCCTTCCCTCCCCTAATGGGCCCGAAAATCCCCTGTGGGTAACGGTAGGCGCTTGAGCGCGCGAAACCGGGGTGCGGGGCAGAGCCCCGCTCGGGACGAAGTCCCGAAGCTGTCAGGCGGCTGGGTTGAGGGTGACCTGGTGGCCCAGGGCGTTCAGCTGGCGGACGAGGAGACGGGTCTTGCGGTCCTTGTCGATGCGCTTGTCGTAGTAGTCAGAGCCCAAATCGCTGAAGCGGGCGTTGGGGTCGGAGAGGAGGTGCCAGACGATCACCAAGATCGAGCGGGAAATGGCGACGAGGGCGCGCTGCTTGCCCCGCCGGCGCACGAGGCGCCGGTACCGTTCGCCCAAGAAGGTATCTGTCCTCGCGGCCCCAGCGGCCACTTCACCTAGGACACCGCGCAAGTAGCGGTTCGCCTTGCCGGACTTGCCCGAGGTCGTCCGCGGCCCTGACTGGACCGTGCGGGGCGAGATCCTGGCCCAGGACACCA
>DAHWQF010001147.1 GCA_027334785.1 Acidimicrobiaceae bacterium | reverse complement strand
CGCGCGGCCCGGCGCAGGGCGTCGAGGTCCACGTCGATGCCGAGGCCGGGCGTCGAGGGCAGCACGAGCTCCCCGTCGTCCAGTTCCCAAGGCGCGAAGAAATCGTCCTGCCAGGCCTGCAGGCGGGCGTAGCTCTCTACGATCATCCCGTTGTCGACGGCGGCGGCCGCATGCGCGCCGAGCCAGTGGTTGCCGTGAGGTGCCACCGGGAGGTGGTGGGCCGAAGCAAGGGCAGCGATGCGTACCCACTCGGTGAGGCCGCCCGCCGTATGTGGGTCGGCTTGGACGATGTCCGCAGCCCGCTGCTCGATCAGGTCCCGGCAGCCCCAGCGGGTGAACTCGTTCTCCCCGCTTGCCACCGGCACATCGAGCGACCGGCAGACCTCGGCCGCGCCAGCCAGGTCGTCTGCCCAGCAGGGCTCCTCGAACCAGGCGACGTCGTAGGGCTCCACGGCCCGGCCGAAACGGACGGCCTCGGCCGCGTTCCAGGCGTTGTTGGCGTCCACCATGAGGCGCACCTCGGGCCCGATCGCTTCCC
>DAHWQF010001146.1 GCA_027334785.1 Acidimicrobiaceae bacterium | reverse complement strand
GAAGACATTGGCAGGCCAACATCGGCTACGTCCCGCAACAGATCATGCTGATCGACGACAGCGTCAAAATGAACATTGCCTTCGGGATTCCTAAGGACTTGATCGACGAAGCGAAAGTCGAGCGGGCGGCGCGCCTCGCCCACCTCCACGACTTCATTCGGACGGAACTCTCCCAGGGGTACGAAACCGGGATCGGGGAGCGGGGGGTGCGCCTCTCGGGAGGCCAGCGCCAGCGGATCGGCATCGCCCGGGCCCTCTACCACGATCCGGCGGTTCTGGTGCTGGACGAAGCGACCTCCGCCCTGGACAACCTGACCGAAACGGTGATCATGGAGGCCCTCGCCACATTATCCCGGCAGAAAACGATCCTCATGGTCGCCCACCGGCTCACCACCGTCCGCGACTGCGATTTCATCGTCGTCCTGGAGCGGGGGAAGGTCGCCGACATCGGGAGCTACGATGCGCTCCTGGAGCGGAGCGCGCTGTTTTCCTCCATGGTGCGGGGTGGGGTGTCGGCATGAGAAAAAGCCGGTCCATCGG
>DAHWQF010001145.1 GCA_027334785.1 Acidimicrobiaceae bacterium | reverse complement strand
TGTCTTCGTCGGTCCAGCGGTAACGGTCCCGGTGGGAACGCAGTTGGTAGCGCGCCTTCAAAACGAGCACCAGGGCCACCACCACGACCAGCGCGGCGGCTACGACGAGGGCCGAGTTCATGAACACATCTTGCCATGGGGGTGTGACGGCCCACGCGCGCGAAAAACCGACCGATGTGCGCCGGCGGAAGCCACATCCACCGGGAACCTGCGCGTTTTCGCGCCAAAAACCTGTAGATGTGCGGTTGACGACTTCACATCGGTTGGTTTCTCGCACGCCGGCACGCCCGCGCCTCGACTTGGCCGCCCCAGGCGCCACCAGGAACAGGCGAGGCAGCCTTCAGCCCTCTCCATTTCGCTGATCACGCGCTCATCGTGCCGGCGACAGCCTGATCGTATAAAAGCGCACCGTGACGCGGCCGTGGCCGCCGGCCCAGCCCCCGCCCTCCAACTCGAGCTGGCGCACCGCCGGCGGGGTGAAGGCCGGCGAGTACCCGAGCGAAGCAGGAGCCACGAGCACGTGCATGTCGCCGGCGGTGC
>DAHWQF010001144.1 GCA_027334785.1 Acidimicrobiaceae bacterium | reverse complement strand
GCCGTCCTGGCCTACTTGGGCCGCTGAACCGGACCAGGAGGAAATGGACGGCGCCCGGCGCGAACGCTCGTGCCGGGACGACCACCGGGCCGGCGCCGCGGCGGCGGACTTCGCCGAGGGGCGCCTCGGGACCCCGGTGCTCGACGCCACCGAGATCGACGCGGTCCTCGCCGCCGCCGAGGCGCCGCTCGCCCGAGAGGCGGGCGAGAGCCCCTACGCCCTCCAGTCCGACCTCCACGAGGTGATGCACAACCTGGTCGGCATCATCCGCACCGGACCCGAGCTCGCCCGGGCCCTCGACGAGCTGGCAGCGCTCGAACAGCGCGCCGCGACCCTTGCCGTCAGCGGCGGGCGCGCCTACAACCCGGGCTGGAACCTCGCCACCGACCTGCCGTTCATGCTGGCGGTCTCCACCCTCGTCGCCACGGGCGCCCTCGAGCGCCGAGAAAGCCGGGGCGGGCACACCCGCGACGACTTCCCCGATCCCGACCCCGAGCTCGGTTCGCTCAACCTCGTCCAACGCCTCGGCGACCACGGGGACATC
>DAHWQF010001143.1:257-545 GCA_027334785.1 Acidimicrobiaceae bacterium | reverse complement strand
CGTGCGCTCGGCCCGGGGCCGCGGCAAAGGCGAGACCTATTACATCGAGCTCGGCCCGGGTTACTTCACCGCTACTTCCAAGACCTTCATAGGCGCCGAGCTGTCCCTCTTCGGCCTGGAGGACATCGCTGACCCCGCGGGGAAGGCCACCATGTGGCCTCAGGTCTCGGCCGAGTACGTACTGAAGGAGGACCCGAGCTACGTGTTCTTGGCCGACACCGTCTGCTGCCACCAGACGCCGGCCTCGTTCGCAAAACGGCCTGGCTTCAGCCTGCTGCGGGCGGTGGA
>DAHWQF010001143.1:0-247 GCA_027334785.1 Acidimicrobiaceae bacterium | reverse complement strand
CACCACGTAGCCGCGGTCGACGACTCCTTGGCCCAGGAGTGGGGCCCGCACTCGATCGAGGCCTTCGTCGGCCTGGTAGCCCGGGTGCTCGCCAGATGAGCCCTGCGACCGCTGAGCCAGAGGTCCCGGGCCCGAAGGCGGCACCGCCCACGCGTGCCCCCCGGCGCGTAGGAGCGCCCGGTGTAGTCCTGGTCGAAACGAAAGGCAGTGACGCCTGAAATGCTCACACTGTTGCTCGGGGGCGCTA
>DAHWQF010001142.1 GCA_027334785.1 Acidimicrobiaceae bacterium | reverse complement strand
AGCGAGGCGCTCACGTACTACGTACGAGGGTTCGACAAGCCCCTGGAGGCGGTCCGCCTGAAGCCTGGGACCTCGGACACGATGGTCACCGACCCGGTGTGCAAGCTCTCGCTGCCGCTCGTGTCGGGCCTGGTCACGAGGAGGATGTCAAATCTGGTCAAGGACGATGGGGCCATGGAGTACTTTTGCTCCACCGCGTGCGCCCTGGCCTGGGAGCAGGCCCAGCGTGGCGCAACAGGCGCTCCCTTTCCCATCTAGGAGATGACGACCAGCACCCGGGTCTCGGCCCGCCGGTTGACCAAGCGCTTCGGCGACTTTACGGCTGTCGACGGCATCGACTTCGAGGTCCGGGCCGGCGAGGTCTTCGGGTTCCTCGGGCCCAACGGCGCCGGCAAGAGCTCCACCATGCGGATGGTGGGCGCCACCTCTGACCGCAGCGGCGGCGAGCTGTCGGTGCTCGGCTTGGACCCGAGCCACCACGGGGCGGAGATACGTTCCCGCCTGGGCGTGGTGCCCCAAGAGGACAACCTCGACCTGGAGCTCTC
>DAHWQF010001141.1 GCA_027334785.1 Acidimicrobiaceae bacterium | reverse complement strand
CATCCTGAGGTCGCGGGCGTACCAGTTGGCGGCCGACCCGGAGTCGGACGTCACGATGGCGTTCAGCGGGACCTGCTGGGACAGCTCCCAGACCACCCGCATGGGGTTCACCATGCCGGGCTCGCCCGGCTCGACCATCGCCTCCCGCTCGACCGCGTCCCACCAGCGGGCCACGGTGTGCTCGACCTTTTCCCGCCAGGACCGGTCGGTCTTGCGCTCGAGCTGGGGGATGAGGGCGCTCAGGGCGGTTTTGGCGTCGGCGACGATGTTGACCTCGTAGGGGTAGCGCATCCCGATCATCGACCCGTCGGCGTCGATCTGGACGGCGCGCGCCTGGTCCAGCTGCGGCATGAACTGGGTGTAGGGGAAGCTCGAGCCGACCGTGAGGAGCGTGTCGCAGCCCATCATCAGCTCGTAGCTCGGCCTGGTCCCGAGGAGGCCGATCGAACCCGTCACGAACGGGAGGTCGTCGGCCAGGACGTCCTTGCCGAGCAGGGCCTTGGCAACGCCCGCCCCGAGGATGTCCGCCACCTGCATGAGCTCCTG
>DAHWQF010001140.1 GCA_027334785.1 Acidimicrobiaceae bacterium | reverse complement strand
AGAGCGCAACGCTTTGTACAACGCCACCGCGAAAGAGCTTCAGCACCGCTGAAGAGCTCGCCGAAGGGAAGGAGCGCCTGGAGGCGGTGGTGGCAGCGTCTGGTACCACGACGACGAAGATCCTCGGGGTGGGCACTGGTTTGGCTGCCATCACGCTCGGCATGACCGGCGATGTCGGCAGGTCCCCAATGAAGATTGTTTCGCGGCCCACAACGGCAGTGCCCCGATCGAGTTCTCCTCAGGCCCGAAGAAGCCCTACCGGCTCGCCGACGTCTGTCGCGCCCCCTCGTCTTCCATGGGAAGCAGAAAAAAGTCCGCCGGGCCTCTTGACATACAAAGAGGACTCCATCTGTACCGGCGAGGGCACGCTTGGCTTGACTGCAACAAGCTTCAGGATTGGGCATTCTGGGCCTTCAAGTCAGGCTGTGAGGCGGGCACGAGTTGCCTGAAGTTCGGTATGCACCGCATCGTTCGGCTCCCGGTAGCAACGAGCGCGACCAAGGCCATGGCCAGCCCCAGGACCAGGAGCGTCTGGGCACTACCAAT
>DAHWQF010000113.1:269-9080 GCA_027334785.1 Acidimicrobiaceae bacterium | reverse complement strand
GTCAGGAACCGTGACGATTGGTACGGGCGCCGGGTGGGGGAACTGCACAGCCTCTTCGACTCCCACGTCCCCACCGGCCGCCATGGGCCGGCGCCCTGCTTTGTCGGGTTTAGTTTTGGGGGCAACGACGAAGTCCTTGCGGGGGCGCGGCTCCCTGGCGTGCCCCCAACGGTTGTGGCCCCCCGATGCCGGCCCAGTAGCGGCGGAGACGCTCAAGGCTATCACGCGTGCGCCGGTTGGCGAGGGGGCACTGGCTGGCGAGCGGCTCGGCTGGTTCGTGAGGCCAGGTGGGCACTCCACCACCGTTTACGACTGGCGCGCCTGGCTCGACTACGCCGACCGATGGCTCTGACTGCGCGTGAGAGCCAAGAGAATGATCATGTCCTCCTCGATGGTGGGGGGGCTACTTGATGCTGCCTGCGGTCAGGCCGCTGACCAGGTGGCGCTCTATGGCTGCGAACAGGATGACGACAGGCACTATGCCGATGAGAGAAGCTACGAAGAGGTAGTTGTACTGCGTCTGGTACAGGCCAACGAAGGCGTTTATGCCGACCGTGAGGGTTTCGCGGTTGGTGGTCGGGTCGTTGAAGATCGTCTCGGCGACGACGAACTCGTTCCAGACTTGGATAAAGGTGAAGATGACCGCCGTGACGACGGCAGGCTTGGCCAGCGGGAGGACGACACGGAGCATCGTGCGTAGAGGCCCGGCACCGTCGACCCTTGCGGCCTCTTCCACCTCTACTGGGATGCTCGCTAGGTAGCCGTTCATTATCCAGGTCGCAAAGGCCAACGCGAAGCCGGAGTCGATCAGGACCAAGGCCCAGTATGTGTTCTGCCCGTTTACGCTCAGGACCTCGCGGTAGATCCCGACCACGAGGGCTACCGGCGCGAACATCTGCGTGACGAGGATCAGGTACAGGAAGGCCTTTCGCCCAGCGAAGCGGTGGCGAGCGGTGTAGTAGGCCGCGGGCAGGGACACGGCAAGGACTAAGAGGGTGGCGAGCCCGGCGATTACCAGGCTGTTGACCATGTACGACGCCAGCGGGATCTGGCTCCATACCGAAGCGAAGTTCCCCCACTCGGCTTTCGTGGGGAAGTATAGGGCGGGGCTATGGAACAGGTCGATGTTGGACTTGAGGGAGGAGTCCAGCATCACGAGGTATGGCAGCGCGAAGAACGCGGCGATGAGCAACCCGATCAGGGGCAGGATATAGGGCCGCCCCGGTCGCCATAGGCTTGCCCAGACCCGCTTCGGCCCTTGCCACGGGGCCGTCAATGCCCGGCGGACGGGGAGGAAGGCCGGACGGGTGCGGTTGGCCAGCGGGACCAGACTGTCGGCTAGGCGTTCTCGGAGGGTGGCCCAACGGCCGGGCCCGCTCCCCACCGAGGTGAGTCCCGCCCCCGGCTCCTCGGAACTGATACCTACGCGACGTACGTAGAACCCGACCACGACGATCAGGAAGGCGACGTTCAGCACGCCGAGAGCGGCCGCCTCGCCAGGGTCGAGCCGGTAGGTGAAGGCGATCTTGTACATGAACGTGATCGTTGTGTCGGTAAAGTCGCCGGGGATCTTCCCCGTGATCACCCAGATGATGGGGAACGAGTTGAACACGTAAATAGTGTTGAGGACGACGGCCACCAAGAGGGCCGGCCGCAGTAGGGGCAACGTTATGCCGCGGTATGCCTGCCAAGGGGTCCCGCCGTCGACCTCGGCGGCTTCGTAGAGGTCTCTCGGGATGGCTTGCAGCCCGGCCAGGAAAACATAGGTCGTGAAGGGTATGGAGACGACTATCCCGACAAAGACCAGGCACCAAAAGGACGTGGCCTGGCTCTGGTACCAATAGACGGGCTTGTGGATTAGGCCGAGGTCGCCGAGCACGGCGTTTAGCATCCCGTAGCTACCCTCGTATATGTAGCGCCAGAGCGTGGCCGTCATGACGAGCGATGCTGCCCACGGGATTATGAGGGCCCAGCGCACTAGGCGGCGGCCGAAAAATGCTTTGTTTAGGAACTGCGCCAAGGGGAGCGACACCAAGATCGTCACGCCGACGACGAGCACGACCCAAAGGATGGTGTTGTAGACGACGTGAGGGAGGGCCGGCTCAGAGAAGAGGTTTCGGAAGTTTTGGAGACCGGCGAAGCCTTCGTTGAGGCCGATCGAACTGATGGTCTGCAGCGATGTCCGCACCAACTCGACGGCTGGGTACGCGACTACGGCCGCTATGAGCAGAAGGCTCGGCCCCAGCCAAAACAGGGGCGTGAGCCGGCGCAGCGCACGCCGGTGCCGGCGCCGGCCCCGAGAGGGTGCAGATGGTGGGGCGGGCGTCGTGGTTACGGCGCCCGCCACTTGGCCGGCGATGTGCACTTACCTACCTTCGCCCTGGCCGGTAATAGCTCAGGGCTAACGCCCGCTGACCGCGTCCCGCTGAAGGCTGTCGAGGACCGTCTTCGGGTTGGTGCCCGGCGCCATGGCAGTCCCGAGTTGGCTTTGCACGGCGGATTGCACGACCGTCCAGTTGGGGTTGGTCAAGGGGTAAAACTTTGCCTTTGGCAAGAGGGCTATACCGGTTGCGTCGACCGGGTTGTTCTTGAGGGCGCTGCTGGCCGAGTTGGTTGCCGGCAAGAAGCCTTCCCGCTTGACGAAGTTGAGGTAATTGCCCTTTTGGTACACGAAGTCCAAGAAGGCCTTGTCCAGTGGGGCGTGGCCGGAGTGTTTGAAGGCCATGAGCACGTCCTGGACGCCCAGGGTGAACGCCGGGATCTTAAGGCTGGAGCGCGGCCACGGCGAAGACGCCCACTTGACATTGGACTTCGCCATGAAGCTCGTCTGGAAGGTGCCGAGCGGCATGATCTCGGTCATAGCCACTTTCCCCGTCGCGAACTCGGCCCAGCACCCACTCGTCCGGTCGGTGCTGCCGGGGTTGGGCTGAGTGGCCTGGTCGGTGTTGGCTAGCTTGCGGAGGAAGTTGAGCGTGGCCACGTTTTGTGGGCTATTTATGGCCCACTGGCCTTTGGCGTTGACCCAGTTGCCACCGTTTGACCACATCCAGAGCGACCATTCGGCCTGTGCCTCCTCTGACCCGAGTGGTAGGCAGTACCCGACGTAGCCGGCCTTGGTGGCTTTTATGGCGTCCGCCTCGAGTTGCGCCCAGGTCTTTGGTGGCGACGAGATCCCTGCCTTGACGAAGGCTGCCTTGTTGTAGCCCAGAGCCCGGACGCTGGCGATCCAGGGGATGCCGTACTGCGTGCCCTTGAGTGTGTCGCTCTTCTTAAAGGCGGGGAAGAAATCGGCTTCCACCTGAGCTGACAGGACCTGCTGGGCCGGGAAGAGCAGCCCCGCTGAGGCGTAAGTGGAATAGTTGTTGAAGTTCAAGATGTCGGGCTGGGTGTGGGTCTGGATCATCGTCGGTACCTGTTGGAGCAGGGTGTTCCAGTCGATGACGCGCAGGGCGACGTGGATGCTTGGGTACTTCTGCTCGAAGGCCTTCACTAGGCTCTTCCAGTAGGGGGCCGTCAGGCTGCTGTACTGGGCCATGACCACGTTGATACTGCCACTCAGTCCCGCGTGGCTGGGAGTGGCGGAAGCGGTGCCGCCAGCAACGGCGGGGGCGGCAAGTGCGAGCCCCAGGCTCATTGTCCCCAACCCTGCCGCAGCGGCGATGTGGCGACTTTTCTTGCTCACTGAAAAACCTCCTTGGTAGGCGCGCGCTGATTGGCCCGGCGCCTGGGCCGCTAAAGCACTCGGCCTGGCGCGGCGCTGGGCTCCAGCGGGCCTTAACTATGGACGCACCACCTGCCCCCCGGGGATAGTGCCAATGGGCCCCTCTCTTCCGGGACCAAAGTCCGTGAGCGGTTGCCTGCAGAGTACGCAGTCCTGTAGGGTGGCTTCACCCTGGCTGCCCGGGTCGATGAGCCAGGAGGTCGCGCGATGGTTAGTTCGCTGCGCTAGCCCGTTCGGGTACAAGGAGGTCTTAGCCGACGTTGGCACAAGTTGCGAGCGCTCTGGTGAAGGTGGCGACGATAGGGGAGATCCTCGTCGAAGTGATGGCGGTCGAGCGCGGCCACGGCTTCATGGAGCCCCTCACACTGAGAGGGCCGTTCCCAAGCGGCGCTCCCGCGATATTCATCGACCAGGTGGCAAAGCTCGGCCAGCCCTGTGCCATCGTGTCTTGTGTCGGCGACGACGACTTCGGCCGGCTCAATGTCTCCCGGTTACAGGGCGATGGCGTCGACACGACGGCGGTTGAGGTGCTCGCCGGCGAGGTCACGGGGAGCGCATTTGTCCGGTACGGCCAACAGGGTGGGCGCGATTTCGTTTTCAACGTCGCTCGCAGCGCCTCAGGTCGGATCCGGGAGACCGAAGTGTCCACGCAGGTCCTGGCCGGGTGCGGGCACCTGCACATTTCGGGCTCCACTCTGTCCTCTGGGCGTTCTGCCGAGTTTGTGGTCGGCGCGGTAGAGGAGCTGAAGGCGAGGGGCGGCACCGTGTCGTTCGACCCAAATGTGCGCCCCGAGCTAGCCCGTGACACTGAGGTCCTCGCCATCTTGGGCGATGTCCTCGCCAACACGGACGTGTTCTTGCCGAGCGGCCTCGAACTGACCCTCCTCACGGGCGCTCGGGACGAACATAGCGCAGTGGAGCAGCTGATGGGCCGCGGGGTCACCTGCGTGGTTGTGAAGCGGGGTGCCGAGGGGTCTACCTACCACGACAAGGACGGTTCCTTCGAGCTGGCCGCCTATCCCGTAGACGAGGTGGACCCGACGGGTGCTGGTGACTGTTTTGATGCCGCTTTTGTAACTTGTTGGCTTCGCGGCCGCCCGGCCCGCGAGGCGCTCGAGCTCGCCAACGCCGCTGGCGCCCGCGCGGTCGGCGTCCTCGGCCCGATGGAAGGGACCTCGATGTGGGCTGAGCTCGAGGTGCTGCGCCGGCGGGGTGCAGGCGCCCCCAGGCAGGGAGGCCCGCGCGTAGCACCGGCAGGAGAGCGCGAGCGGAGGCTGGATGGCTGGGTCACCCGACATATGGCTGGCCCGGTCCCGGCGGGACTTGTCTCTGTGTGCTCGGCGCACGAGGCGGTCCTGGAATCAGCGATCCTTCAGGCGGCCGGGGACGGCACGGCGGTGCTCATCGAGGCAACCTGCAACCAGGTCAACCACCAGGGTGGTTACACGGGCCTCACGCCGGCCAACTTCCGTGACCAGGTCTACTCGATCGCCGACCGGCTCGGTTTCCCCCGAGCGCGGGTGATGCTCGGGGGCGACCACCTCGGGCCCAACCCATGGAGGCGGCAGCCGGCCGAGCGTGCGATGGCGGAGGCAGAACAGATGGTGGCAGCCTACGTTTCGGCAGGCTACGAGAAGATCCACCTGGACACCAGTATGGGCTGCGCGGGCGAGCCCGCCCATCTGGGTGACGAGATGACAGCCGAGCGAGCGGCTCGCCTGGCCGTGGTGGCAGAGGAGGCGGCCGGGGCGGCAGGCACGTCCCCCCGTTATGTCATCGGCACGGAGGTGCCGGTCCCCGGAGGTATCCTCGGTGAGGCCGAGGATATCCATGTGACGAGCCGAGAAGCCGTCCTGGCGACGTTCGAGGCGCATAGGAGTGCCTTTGCCCGGGTTCGAGTGGTGTCAGCGTTTGAACGCGTCCTTGCCGTGGTCGCCCACCCCGGCGTCGAGTTCGACAACCAGAGGGTCTTCGCCTACCGGCCGGAGCGGGCCAGAGAGCTCACGGCCGCTCTGGCCGAGATGCCCGGGCTCGTCTTCGAAGCGCACTCGACCGACTACCAGCCCAGCCCGAGCCTCATACGCTTGGTCGGTGACGGGTTCGCGGTGTTGAAGGTCGGCCCGGCCCTCACCTTTGCCCTCCGGGAGGCCCTCTATGGCCTCGACGCCATTGCCCGGTGGACCGTGCCGGGGTGGAGCGAACGCTCTTTAGCTGCTGCGGTGGAAGAAGAAATGCTTGCCCACCCCGAGCACTGGTCGCGTTATTACCCGGGCGACCCGGCCCGCCAGCATTTGCTGCGCCATTTCAGCTACAGCGACCGGGTCCGCTATTACTGGTCCTCCCCTCCTTTGTGCCAGGCCGTGGCCTCACTTTTGGCACAGTTCGGCCCCGAGGGGGTCCCCGAGACGTTGGTGAGCCAGTACCTCCCCAAGCTGTATGACCGCGTCGTGGGTGGGGCGCTACCGGCCACGCCGAGGGCGCTAGTGCTCGAGGCCGTGCGAGACGTGTTGCGCCCGTACGCGGCTGCCTGCCGGCCGGCGGGACCAAGCCGCTGACAAAGTGCTGCTGAGCGGAGGGCTGCTGGTGCGCACCGGCGCCCGGCTGGCAACTCACCGCCGTGGCGGCAAGGGCGGCCGCCCCCACATGATGTGCTCAAGCTCAGTAGACGGTGTAGCCCCCGTCTAGGACTATGACGCTGCCGGTCATAAAGCTGGAGGCCTCGCTCGCGAGGAAGACGACGGCGGGGGCCACCTCGTCGGGTGTTGCCATCCTCTTCATCGGCACGTCCTCCACCCAGCGCTGGACTTCTTCGGGGTCGGTCGGGTCGGGGGACATCTCGGTCCGCACGTAGCCGAGGGCAAGGGCGTTGACCCGCACGTTGTAGGGGGCCCACTCGGCGGCCAGCGAGCGTGTCAGCTGGTGCACCGCCGCCTTCGACGCGTTGTACGAAGGCTGCCACTGCGGCCTGTTGACGATTATCCCCGAAATCGACCCGATGTTCACAATGACCCCCTTGCGGCGGGCCACCATCGAGCGCCCGACGACCTGGCTGCAGTACCAGAGACCGTCCAGGTTTACCGACAGCACCGAGTGCCAGGTCTCTGGGGTCACCTCGAGCGACGGCCGGTGCTCTACGACACCTGCGTTGTTGACAAGGACGTCGACGGGGCCGTAAAGATGCTCGACTTCCGCGGCCATCGCCTCGACGTCGGTATAGGAAGTGACGTCCCCGGAGACGGCCACCACCTCCAGGCCGTCGGCGCGCATGGCTTCGACCGCCGCGGAGCCGGCCTCGTGGCTTCGCGAACTGATGGCGACCCGGGCGCCGGCCGAGGCGAGAGCCCGCGCGAAGGCATGGCCCAACCCCCTCCGGCCACCGGTCACCAGCGCGACTGCTCCGTCCAGGCGGAACTTGTCATTCATTTTTGCTCCTGAATTTAGGTAACTCGCCGCGCCTCACCAGACCGTATAACCGCCGTCGACTACGACGTTGCTCCCGGTCATGTAGCTGCTCGCGTCCGATAGGAGGAACGCGACCACAGCCGCGATCTCGGAAGGCTCGGCTGGCCGGGCCATCGGCGTCTCGCTCTGCCACAGGTCAGCCCAATCTGGTTTTTGCGCCCTTACCTGCGCCAGGAGCGGTGTTGCCGTATAGCCAGGCGAAACGGAGTTGACCCTTATGCCTCGCCCCGCCCACTCACCGGCGAGCGACTTGGTGAGCATTATGACCCCGGCCTTGGAGGCGTTGTAGGCCGCTTGGCATTGCGGCCGGTTGGAGACGAGCCCCGACATGGACGCGATGTTGACGATGACGCCGCCGCCCTGAGCCAGCATGTGCCGGCCCGCCTCCCGGCAGCACCAGAAGGTCCCGTCGAGGTTGACCGCCATGACCGAGCGCCAGTCTTCGTCGGGCGTGTCTTCGGCTGGAGCGTTACGCACGATGCCGGCATTGTTCACCCAGCCGTGGAGCCGTCCGTGCTGACGGGCGAGTGCCGTCACCACGTCCCCGACCGAGGCCGGGTCTGTCACGTCGAGCATAATGGTGCTGCCGCCGACCTCCTTGGCCGCCGACTCGGCGAGAGAAGCGTCGATGTCGGCGATCACCACGTGCGCTCCGGCTTCACGGGCGCTCCGGGCGATATCGAGACCGATACCTCTCGCCCCCCCCGTAACGACGATGTTGCGCCCTTCCAGAGACATCTTTCCCGTTAAGGCCAACCCTGCTTCCTCCTAATCGTCCGAAACGTCGAACTGGACCTCACTGTGGAGCACGGCCATGGAGCCTACATAACTCACCTGGTCGTTGTAGAGCCGGTGGGGGCGAGAACCGGGCAATTGCCTCGGCTAGGCCACTCCGAGCTCCAGGTTAGGTGCCTCTAAGCTCCACCCTCTTTTGGCGACGCCGGTCCCTTCGGACCACGCCGGAGGCGCCGGCTCTGTTGTCGGTCGGGCCGCCCCTACGGCGACGGCGATGTCGTAGCGTGCCCAGCGGGCCAAGGTTCTTCGCCCGACGACCAGCGCCGGACCCGCGGCGGCACAACGGCGGCCGCCCCCACCTGCTCAGTGGTGGCCGACCCGACGACTACCCCGAGCGTCACTGCTTCCAGCAGGGTGCCGCCGGTCGCGAGCGTGGCTGCCAAAGCGCCGGCGAAGGCATCTCCCGCCCCCGTGGTGTCGATTGCGTTGGTCGCTGGCGCGGGGATGTGGGCTGAAAGGTCCTCTGAAACCACCACCGCCCCTTGTGCGCCCATGGTCACCACCACCGCGCGTGGCCCGAGGCTAAACACGCGAGGCGCCGCTGCGAGGGCATCTTCTGGGGAAGAGACGGGCGTACCAGACAGTTGGGCGGCCTCCAGTTCGTTGACTACCACAACGTCTGCCCGCTTTAGCAGCGCCGGCGGAACTGGGCGAAAAGGAGCGCAATTGATCACCACCTGCGCGCCGTCGCTGGCTAGTTGTACTGCGCGCGTCACGGTCTCCATGGGGACCTCGAACTGGGCCAGCAGGACCGTAGCCCGGCCGATGTGCTCGGACGCCCCCTCCATGTCGGCCGGGGAAAGCCGGGCGTAGGCGCCCGGGGCCACGATGAT
>DAHWQF010000113.1:0-259 GCA_027334785.1 Acidimicrobiaceae bacterium | reverse complement strand
CTGGCCGCCCCCGCCGTTACCAACACTTGAGCGGTGCCCACCCCTTCTTTGGTGAGCTGCTCCAACCTCGCCTTGCCCATGAGGTCGTCGCCGACGCGGGACAGAAGCTCGACCCGAGCGCCGCACTTGGCCGCGGCTAACGCCTGGTTGGCGCCCTTCCCGCCCCCGTGGACCTCGAGCACGGCGTCTGTAACGGTCTCGCCCGGTCTCGGCCGGCGCGCCACGCGCATCACATAATCGGTGTTCACCGAACCGACGA
>DAHWQF010001139.1 GCA_027334785.1 Acidimicrobiaceae bacterium | reverse complement strand
CATCTACATGGACGTCTCCCGCCTCTCCGACCCCCCGTCGCTCGACAGCGGCGGCTGAGCGCTCCCATCCCGGCACAAGGAGTGGAGGGCGCCGAGGCCCGCGCTTTGCCGGTCGCGTCGTCGTGCCGAGGCGACGCTGCGGGCCCTTCGGAGCGGCACCATGGGCCTGTGGGACGTGCACTACGGGCCATGGTTGGTATGGGACGGGACTTTGTGCCTCAGCGCCCCTTGACTTTCGACCTAGCGAAACCTAACTTTCAACGGACCAAAGATGGAGAAAATGGACGTTGAACTGACGGCGCCCCAGCGCGAGGCCTTGAAGGAGATCTGGCGGCGCACGCCGGAGCCAGGGGACTGGGCGCGAACGGGTGACCTCGCGTCTGCCCTCGGCGTCTCGCCCGCCACCGCTACGGCGATGGTGAAGCGGATGATGTCCCAAGACCTGGTCATGCACGTCCCCTACAAGGGGGTTGCACTCTCGCAGGAAGGCCGGAAGCTCGCGGCCGCCGTCGTCCGGCGCCACCGCGTGGTCGAGCGGTTCCTGTC
>DAHWQF010001138.1 GCA_027334785.1 Acidimicrobiaceae bacterium | reverse complement strand
GCTGAGCGTGCTCTGCAGCCTGTGCAAGTAGACGAGGCCGTCGGCCGAGACGTCCTGACGGCAGCACCCGGGCCGGAGGGCGAGCACCTCGTCCACCCTCATACCTGACAAGAAGGTCGTCACGAGGAACGCCGCCGTCTGCAGCATACGGGTCTCGTAGGCAAGAGAAGCCGGCGAGAACCGGCCCCGCCACGGGAGGCCGGTCTCGGGGTTGGGCGAGACCGGCGTGCCCATGCCGCCAGGCTCCCCGCCGAGCTCGGCGTGCGCCGCTCGAAGGGCCGATGCGACTTCCTTGTAAACCAGCGTGTCGGGGGCAGGGTAGTGGCCGCACATGGCAAGGCTGAGCATCGCGTTCACGTCACCGGCCTTCTTGTCCCCGTACTTGCCGCCTTCGCAAAGGTCGTAGACGGGGATGCCCCGACCGGCCCGTCGACGGGCGGCCACGAAGCGCTGGACCGACCTCGAGATGTCCTTGTCCGCCCAGAGCCACCCGACTTTCTCTGTCCTACGGTCTCGACGGGTCGCATCGAGGTGCCTGCGAGCCGT
>DAHWQF010001137.1 GCA_027334785.1 Acidimicrobiaceae bacterium | reverse complement strand
GCGCCCTCGTCGGCCGGCGGGCGGCGAGCACGCACTGGACCGCCTCTGCGACGTACGCCGAGGACTCCTTGGAGAACCCGAGCCCCCGCGTCGCCCACGTCCCGTCCTGCGAGCGGGTCACCCTGACCCAGCCGGTCACCTCGCCGCCCGGGTAGGCAGCAGTGACCGGCACGTCGAAGGTGACCTGGCGACCTTCGGAGCCAGCCGGTCCGCTCGCCGCAAGCTCTCGGGCGTAGCGGCGGACGGAGGCGACCGACGGCATCCGCATCGACACCCCCGCGCCGGCGTAGGCCATGCGGTGCGTCCGCCGATGGCCGGACAGCGCGTTGCCGATCCCTTGGGAGGGGGTGTAGTCGTCGGGCATCTGGGGGTAGGCGCCCGCCTCGTGGCCGTACTCGGCCGTCGCGTGCTCGGCCTCCCACCACTCCTGCAGGTAGGCCGACGAGCGAGGGTCGACGCTCGCCCTCGGGGCGGCCGCCGGGCGGATGTAGCCGCCGGCGCGGATGCGCTGCCTGCGATCGGCGAGGAAGGCCTCGAGCTCGACGAG
>DAHWQF010001136.1 GCA_027334785.1 Acidimicrobiaceae bacterium | reverse complement strand
CCCCGACGGCTTCGACCTCGACCTGGCCGAGACAGCGAGGTCGCTCGGCCTCTCGGAGCGGGCGGGGCGGGGCTCGCCGTTCCTGCGGGCGCTCAACCGGACCGTGGGCTTCGGCATGGCCAAGCTGACCGGCCTTGAGGGGCTGGCTGTCCGCCGGCGCCTCCCGCCGCTCAGCCACCGCCAGGTCGGGCACCTCTCCCCTGCGCTACAAGAACGCCACGCTGCCTGGCAAGCAGGCCAACCGGTGACGGCGGGGCCCGCCGAGAGCGCCGGGATCATCCAAAGGGGGCCAGCGCGCCCGGCAGGCCAGGTCCGGCGGCCGGGCAGCTCGCCCTCTCTCGACGCGCAGCTCTCCCGGCTGAGCGCCGAGCGTCCCCGGGGCTTCGGGCGCTGAGCCCGCGGCCGCTGCCGAGGCCCGGCCCGCCCTGGTAGTGCCAAAAGCTAATCCGAGCTAACTCTTGAAAAGGCGTTACTAGACGGGATAGTCTCTACCTAGGGAGAGTGGACAGCGAAAGGAGCTAACTATGGCTGAAGCGGTCCCGGCGAG
>DAHWQF010001135.1 GCA_027334785.1 Acidimicrobiaceae bacterium | reverse complement strand
CGGGTCCTCATCGTCCTGAACGACAACGGGCGGTCGTACGCCCCCACCGTGTCGCTGTTGAGCCGGAGCGTCACGACCCTGCGGCTGAACCCCACCTACGTGCAGACCCGCGAGCGCCTGCGCGGCCTCCTGCGGGACATCCCCGGCGTGGGCGACCTGGCCTATGCGGGGGTCCACGGGCTCACCAGCGCCATGCGCGAGGTGGTGACGCCCCACACCTTCTTCGAGGCGCTCGGCGTGCGCTATGCCGGCCCCATCGACGGGCACGACGTGGGACAGATCGAGCAGGTGCTCGAGAACGCGGCCGAGTGGAACGGCCCGATCGTGGTCCACGTCCTCACCCAGAAGGGGCGGGGCTACGCCCCTGCCGAAGAGGACGAGGTGCAGTGCCTCCACGACGTGAAGGGCGGCGTCCGCCCGGCCGTGACCGGGACGCCGGCTCGCCCCTCCAGCCCGCCGGTGGGTGCGGCGGCGGGCGATGCCGCGCCGCCGCTCGGCGTCGCCCGCGCCTCGTCGGCCACAGAGGACGCACCCGGCGCCGACGCAAA
>DAHWQF010001134.1 GCA_027334785.1 Acidimicrobiaceae bacterium | reverse complement strand
AGATGGTGGCCCACCAGCAGAAGAAGCTTTCCGAGGAGGACCTGCGCGCCTTCCGCGACCGCTTCCACATCCCGATCTCGGACGAGGAGATCGCGCGGCTGCCGTTTCGCAAGCCCCCCGAGGACTCGGAGGAGGCCCGCTATCTCGCGGAGCGCCGCCGGAGTCTGGGCGGGTACCTGCCGGCGCGTCGCCGGCAGGCGCCGCCCCTGCCCGTGCCGCCGCTCGCGGCGTTCGCCGCGTTTTTTAATGATACGGCGACCACCGAGATCTACACGTCGATCTACTGCTTCCGGCGGAGCGTCCTCGCCCCCTCGCTCCGGCGGCTCAGGCCCGCCAACGAGCAGGGCGAGTACTACTTGTCGGACGTCATCGAGGTGCTGTCCGACGCCGGCTACGGCGTGGAGGCGCTCGTCGTCGCAGACCCGATGGAGGCTGCAGGCGTCAACGACCGTGCACAGCTCGCTGCTGCAGAGGCGGAGCTGCGCGATCGCATCAACGAGCGCTGGATGCGCCGCGGCGTGACGATGTGGGATCCCGAGCGCACCTAT
>DAHWQF010001133.1 GCA_027334785.1 Acidimicrobiaceae bacterium | reverse complement strand
TCTATGACCTCGCAGGCCTGCTCGAAGCCCCTGCCCCGTGCCACCCAGTAGAGCGTCACCACAGCGTTGGTCGCCTCCCAGAGCCAGGCGTGCTCCCCGCAGACCCGCCACCCGGTCTCGTCCATTACGAGGACGGGCGAAGAGTTGGCTACCTTCACGAGCTCTTGGTGGACCGGCACCAAGTCGGTGCAGGCCTGGTGCACAGAAGCCTGGCAGAGCGCCCCGGCGGTGGCCGGCACGCCCAGGCGGGTGAGCAGCCTCGACGCTTTCACCCAGGAGAGCCCGAGGTTGTAGTGCAAGAAGCTCGCCCACCCCTTGGCAGTCGGCCCGACCTGGGAGCCGGCGGCGCCCAAGGCGTCGGAGGTCTGGTCGGGGTGACGGCCCTGGACGCGCTTGCCACATTTCTTGCAGTGGCCGACCGCTACCCGGAAACGGGTCTTCACCACCTGTGGCTCGCCCAGGTCGACCTGCCACTGCTCGGCGTCTCTTTCGTGCTCTACCTCCCCGCCACAGTCGGGGCAACAGCTCGGCAGTGGGGCGTCGAGCTCC
>DAHWQF010001132.1 GCA_027334785.1 Acidimicrobiaceae bacterium | reverse complement strand
GCTTCACGATCATCAACGACATCTCCGCGCGAGATCTCCAGCAGGCCGAGCCCCAGTGGGTACGGGGAAAGGCACTCGACACGTTCGCGCCGCTCGGACCCGTGGTGGTGGACAGCGCGTCGGCCCCCGAGATCGGCGAGATGCACATCCGCACGCTGGTGAATGGCGAGGTCCGCCAGGATGCCTCCTGCGGGCTCATGATCACCCCGGTGCCCGAGCTGATCGAGTACATATCGCGCGACATCACCCTGGAGCCAGGGGATCTGATCGCGACCGGAACGCCTGCAGGCGTCGCGCTCGGGATGGAGCACCCGGTCTACCTCGCGGACGGCGACGAGGTGACAGTCGAGATTGCCGGAGTCGGCGTGCTCACCTCGCACATCCGCGCCGCGGCGGACAGACGATGACCGTCCCGACGCGCCGACGAGCGTTGGCCGCCGCCCTGCTGAGCGCGTCGCGCCTGCGCGACGACGCCGTGCTCGACGACTTGCCCGCCACCGTGCGGCCAGCAGATGAGGACGAGGCATATGCCGTCCAGAGCGTGGCGCA
>DAHWQF010001131.1 GCA_027334785.1 Acidimicrobiaceae bacterium | reverse complement strand
CTCGGCATCGCCTTGGTCCACAGCCGGCCCTACCGCCCCCAAGGTAGAGGCAAGCAGGAGCGGCTCAACTCCTATATTCGCCAGAGCTTCGTCGCAGAGGCGGAGGACCGTGGGATAGCGGGCTTCGAGGAACTGAACGACCTGTTCATGTCCTGGGCGGAAGGCGTGGCCAACGCCCGGTCCCACGCCGAGACCAAGCAAGCCCCCCTCGCCCGCTTCCTGGAGGGCTTCAGGCCGATATTCCCGACAGCCGAGAACGTGGCCGAGGCGTTCCGCTGGTCGGTCACCCGCCGGGTCACGAAAACCGCCACGGTCCAGTTGACGGGGAACCGCTACCAGGTCCCGCCAGAACTCGTGGGCAAGACGGTCGAGCTGCATTTCTACCCGTTACGCGGACGCCATCATAATGGGTCCTATGTACGAGGGCGGGTTATGTGGGCTGGCGCTGGGGGTGAGGAGTTGGAGCTGGTAACGGGGGTGTGAGGCCGGCGGGCTCCAACATAATTCGGCGGTCACGCGGGAGGCTTGCCCCACCGGGACGGTCCCGGA
>DAHWQF010001130.1 GCA_027334785.1 Acidimicrobiaceae bacterium | reverse complement strand
CGGTACGGAGGCTCCCCGAGCCACAGCGCACGCTCGTCAGAATGGAAAGAGGGCCTGCTCTGGTCGAACGGCCTGGCCTTGCCCCTAGTGCCCAGGCTCGCGGCGCCGACCCCCCGGGGAACTGGGCCGCCCCAGGCGACGAGCCCCCTGCTCGGGCTCGGGCCAGTGCCGCCCTGCTCCACGGTCGCCAAGCGGCCGGCCCGGGGGGGACGGGGCCACCAGGCGCTACGGGCCTTCGGGGCTTTTGGCGAGTCGTGACCTACGTCCTGGCTATCCGGACCAACGTGGTCCTGGTCTTAGCGGGGGGTTTTACGTGGTTTTTCCTCTCGGCTGTCGAGCTGTTCGGCGAAGAGTTCGCCAAGGAGCAGTACGGCCTGAGCCAGGAGTTCGCGACGGTCTTCCTCGTCGTGGTCGGGGCGGGGGCGATGGTCGGCGCAACGGTGTCGGGGCACGTTGGGGACACTTTGGTCCGCCGGGGACACCGCTCGGGGCGCATGAGCGTGGCCGCGGGTGCGACCGTGCTCGCCACCGTAGCCTTCGTCCCGGCGCT
>DAHWQF010000112.1 GCA_027334785.1 Acidimicrobiaceae bacterium | reverse complement strand
GAGAGGATCATGGGCAGGAGCATGGTGGGGCGTTCGCTCCAACGTGGCCTCGTCATGTCGATCTCGCCGGCGCAGCGCATGCCGTACTTATCGAGGAAGTCCTGGATCGCGTCTCTCGCCTCGCGCCCGCCTGCGAGCGTGGGTAGCTCCTCCAGGAAGCTCTCGTCCTCGACGCGCTGAAGGAAGGTCACCACCTCCGGGTGCGGGCGGATCGCGTCCGCGACGTCGAGGAGCGCCAGGCCCATTTCCGAAGTCACGTTGCCGGGGACGGACTGCGTGAGCGTGTCGACCGCGTTCTTCTCGCCCAGCAAGGCGTATATCTGCTCATTGAGCCGCCAGGTAGCCTCCACCGCCGCCATGATCACCTGGAAGCTTGGTGGGTCGAACAGGATCCGCTTCAGCTCCTCGACGTCCGCAAGGATGAAGTCGAGCAGCGCGGGTCCAGTCTTCGTCCGGATGGCGGCCTTCAAGGTGGCGATGGAGGCTCGGCTGCGCTCGACCAACTCGGCGACGATGGCCGGGTCGGTCTCGATCGGGGCTAACCCACTGCCAACTGGCGCCCATTCCGGGCTCTCGTCCGGGAGGGTCGGGATAAAGTCAGCGCGCTCGAGGATGGTCTGCAGCGCGTCCCCGATCAGCGGGTCGGATTTCCCCAAGGCCTTCAGGAGGCCTGCGCGGCTCTTTGGCGAAGCCAGCGCCCGAGTGACGTCGAGGAACAGTCTCCCGGCGGCCTCGGACACGGTTTTCGGAGCCGTCAGCTGCACCAGGGAGAGCGCCAGCGGCTTCATGGGGTCGGTCATCATCTGCTGATGACCGACGGAGACATAGACGTGGTTCTCTTGATCATTGGCCGCAGGGATGGGGAAGAGCGTGGTGATCGGCCGGCTCTGGACGATCTGGAACCCATCGTCGACCAGGCACCATTCGATGTCTTGGGGCTGGCCGAAGTGAGCTTCGACCAGCCGGCCCAGTTGCGCGAGCTGCACGGCCTGCGCGTCCGTCAGCGCCGGCTGCTCCTGACGCTCCGGCTCGATCGTCCGCTGCTCCGTCCCGTCCCCAGGCGAGGCGTGGATGGCGAACTGCTTGGTGGCGACCACCTTGGCCAAGACCTCGCCATCACGCACCTTGTAGACGTCCGCGTTCACCAGGCCGGAGACCAGGGCCTCGCCGAGGCCGAAACTGGCTTCGATGTAGGCGACCTTCCGGTTGGAGGTGACGGGGTCGGCCGTGAACAGGGTCCCCGCTGCCCGCGGGAAGACCATCCGCTGCACGACCACGGCCATGCGGGCCTTCCGGTGGTCGATGCCGTTCCGCAGGCGATAGGTGGTGGCCCGTTCTGTGAAAAGCGAGGCCCAGCAACGGCTGACGTGCTGGAGGACCGCTGTTGGCCCCACGAGGTTCAGGTACGTGTCGTGCTGCCCCGCGAAGGAGGCCGCCGGCAAGTCCTCCGCCGTCGCGCTGGACCGGACAGCGTAAGCGGCTTGCTCGCCGAGCCGGGCGAGCCGGCGGGTGATCTCCGCCGCCAGATCGTCGGGGATGACGATCCCTTCGAGGGCCAGGCGGACCTCGGCACTGAGCGCGCGGATCTCCTCCTGGTCGTCCGGCTTAACGCGCGCCAGCCGGTCCAGCCGGTCGTCGATCGACGGCGCTTCTGCCATGATCCGCTGGAAGGCGTCCGTCGTCACGCAAAAGCCAGCCGGCACGCGGATGCCTTCGATCCGCGAAAGCTCGCCCAGGTGAGCGCCCTTGCCACCAGCAATCGCGACCTGTGTCTGGTCGATCTCCTCGAAATCCACCACGTATCGGTGCACCAGCTCGCCTCCCTCAAGTGTCGCGGTGCTCGCCCACGACATCTATCCCCGTCAACGTGAGCGTTCCAGGGGCCCCCGCAACCGACTCCGGCACGGCAAGGCAACCGAAAGGCCGCGGTGCAGCCGGAGCACCTACGCAGGTCCTAGCGTGGCTCAAGCCGTCTCTGGCTTCTCCAAGGGCAAGATGGCCAAGCGCCGGGCCTGGCCTTCGCCAGGGCGATGCCCGCCAAGTCCGCCAGCACCGTCGCTGTCCGCAAGCGGGACGCCTCGGTAGGGATTGCCGGGTTGGGGCCCTGCAAAACGAACCGACCGAGCAGCTGTCGCTCGAAGCGTACGGGGAGGGTGGTTGGGGTGGGCGGCAACCCGTCGGCCCTAGTGTCCCAGAAGAACGGCCCATAGCTGACGTGACCAGGACGTTCGATGTACGGGACGGTGACCGCTGCCTTGCTGGGGTCGAACTCGCAGGACGCGAGGTGCAGCAGCGGGACGAGGGCTTCTCTCACGGCCTCAGTCACCACCTCCGGGGCCGCCCCGTCGGCGACGAGCTCGCCCACCGCCTTGACGGCAGCGAGGGCGTCGGCACCAGTCGTGCTCTCGTTCCGGTGCCGGCGCTCTCGTGCTGCCAGCTCGCCCACCGCCACACCCACCACGACGAGCATCGCCCAGGTCTGTATGTCGGAGCTGCGGCTTATCGCGAAGCTCTCGTACGGCCGAGTAAGGAAGAAGTCGAACCAGGCGCCCGCCGAGACGCCGGCGACGAGCGCCGCCAAGCGCCGGCCCGGCGTGACAACGAGCACCACCACCAAGACCATGAGGAGGGCGAGCGCCGAGTCGGTGACTTCCGACCGAAGGGTTGCCAGCGCTGCCGCCGCGGCCGGCGGCGCGCCGAGGGCCAGCGCCCAGGATATTTTGCTGGCTCTCTGATTACGCAGGCGTTCTCTTCCCTGCTCCGGTCGCTCGCTAACGGCGTCCATAGCCCTCCTTTCGGCTCGCTCCGTCCGCACGGGCCGGATAGACACACTCATTGTGCCGCGCCCAAGCCGAGCGGACGGCCAGCCCTGGACAGGTCGCATACGGTCCCGCGCGGCACCGCAGATCTGTGCGGAAGTACGTCCCCTCAGCGGGGCCTATCGAAAGGCGCAGAGCAACGAGCTTCTCGACCAACTCGTCTCTGTGGAGCGGACGATAAACGAGAGCCTCGAAGTCCCGTTCCCAGGACGGCTTTGGGTCAGTGTTGCTCGACCACCATGAGTGAGTGCCCGCTCGGGTCTCGGGCCCAGAACATGGGCGGCACGGGGTCGCCCATCCGGGAGACTTCGGCGTCCACGTCCAGCCCCGCCACCTTCAGTTCGGCATGGGTGGTGTCGACGTTGTCGGTGAACAGGGCGATCCCGGTCTCGAGTGGCGTGACCTCGCTCCCCGGCCGCGGCGGGGCGAGAGCAATGCCCGCCGTGCCCTCTGGCGGGTAAACCTCGACCCAGCGGTAGCTGCCACCGAAGGGGATGTCCGTGCGCTTCTCGAAACCCAGGGACTCGTAGAACTTGACCGCCTCGTCCTGGTCGGGCGTCGGTACGCACACCAAGCCGATAGTGCGGATGCCGGGTTTCGTAGTGATCATCATGCACCTCCAAGGGTTGTGTTTGCTATCCCTAATGACCAACCCTGGCTTGCAAACTCGTCGCTCCGATGTCCCGGTTCTTCCGAAGGGGCCACGCCGAGGGGCCGCTTTGCCTGTAGACCCCGGCGCTCGACCTTCACGCTGGGCTGGACGCAGCCGCCGCCCCGTTGCCGGCCACGAGTTGGGCTGCTATGTCGGCTGCCCAGCCTTTGATCTCGTCCCAATCTCGGCGGTCGGCAAACTCTTCGGGCGTGTTTCTGACCATGGCGCGCTCCACGAAGTTGTGTGGCTGGACCGGGACTCGCCCGCCGAAAACGACATGTGTGCGGGCGCCCAGACGTTCGACCCTTGCTATGGTCTTCGGCGGTTCGAGCCACGAATCCGCTCGCGCGTCACCCGGTTTTGGCTCGCCTACGGGGCCGGAACTGAAGACCCACCACGGCAGAGCCGACAGCGCTCGTTGGTGTCGACGCAAGAACCCTCGGGCCGACCGTCGCCAGCGCTTGGCGTAGACGGCACTACCCAGTACGACCGCGCTGTAGGCGTCGAGGTGGCGAATAGTGCCAGCTTCCAAACAGTCGACGTCGAGACCTTTGCGCTCGAATTCTTCGGCGATCCTCCGGGCGATCTCCTCGGTGGACCCGTTCTTGCTCGCGTACGCTACCAGAACACGCATTCTCATCATCTCCTGATCTGGCAGGTGTCAGGCCTGGCCGTGCCTCGGCCTAATGGTCAGCCTCGCGCCTGTCGGGAAACGGCCGGTAGAGGCGAAAGTCTCCCAGGGGCAGTCCAAAGGAAGGGCCCGACGTTGAAGCCCGGTTCCCTATCGCCGGCGGCGTGTCACCGGCGGGCGAGGTCTACGATAAGGCTAGGCGGACCCTCTGTGTCAGGCTTGAGAGCTCGGCCTCCGGGATGGTCGGCTCGAACAGTTCGACGAGGCCGAGCAACCTGATCAGTGCAACGGGCGGCGGACGCGACACGCGCGCCATGCTGTCGAGATGGTGCCAACTACCCCGCTCGGACAGGTCGTGGTGCTCAACGGGGCGCCTCGCTCGGGCAAGTCGAGCATCGTGAAAGTCATCCAGGAGACCTTCGCAGGGCCGTGGATGAACCTGGGCGTGGACGTGTTCACCCGGCACGCCACGCCCCCGCGCTACCGCCCGGGTATGGGGTTACGCCCGGGCATCGAGCGGCCGGAGGTCGAGGCGTTGGTCCCGGCGTTGTACAAGGCGTTCTACAACTCGGTGGCCGCGCACAGCCGCCAGGGCCTGAACGTCGTGGCCGACGTCGGGCACCACGATGGCTATTCCACCCCACTAGGGCTGCTCCCCGAGGCGGCGAGGCGCCTCCAGGATCTCCCGGCCTTCTTCGTCGGTGTCCGCTGCCCGCTGGAAGTGATCATGGCCAGGAGAGACGCCGGCGACGCCGGAAGAGACTCGGAGTACCTGGGGACCGGCCCCGGTGGGGAGATCCCTCTGGCCATCCGGCTGTGGCAGGAGCAGGTCCACGTGCCTGGGATCTACGACCTCGAGGTGGACACCTCCAAGTTGACACCGGAGGAGGCCGCAGCGGTGATCGGCGAGCGCCTCCAAGCTGGGCCTCCGCCTTGGGCGTTCCGCCACCTGGCGGCCTCCTTCGCATGAGCGGAAGCCGGCAAGCAACAACTCAAAGAGGAGGGGCTCTTCTGGAGTGGTCGTGCGAAAAACTGACCGACGTGGAAGTCCTTAGCCGCACATCCATCAGTTTTGGGCGCAAAAACGCGCAGATTGCTGACGGATGTGGCCTCCGCCGGCGCACATCGGTCAACTTTTCGCGCGCCGTCTCGTACCCCGAGGGCGCGACGCGTAGCAGGTACCGGCCCGCACACGAGAGGCGCTTGACATGGCGCCGCGATGATGTCATAATGGTGTCGTAAGAGGTGTCGGAGGTGATGTCATGAACCCCTGGTTGTGGGACCTAGGGCAAGCCCACAGGCACGAGCTCTCGTTCGAGGCCCAATGCCGTCGGGGCGGGCTCCAAGTGGAACTCGCCGGCCTGAGAGAGCCCGCGCCGGCGGCAAAGCGGCAGTGGCTTGGCAGGTACCGGCCCACCTTTCCCAGAAGGAGGACGAGCGGCCCGGTACCGAGGTGGGCGCGCGCCTCGGCCTGGACCGGGCACCGGATGATCGCGTGCGGCTGCCGCCTCGTCCGGCCTGCCCTCGTCGCCGACGCCAAGTCCGAGATGTCGGAGATTTAGCCATGCGTATATCAGAGGTGGCAGAAGCGATCTCCGCCGACCTCGCCGCGCTCGGTGGCCTCGGCGACGAGGCCACTGCGGAAACAGCCCGCAGGTTGGCGGCAGCCATGCAAGCACCGGTCACCACCCGGCTCATCGGGCTACTGGGCCAGGTGGCTACAGAACTCGGCGCTGCACTTCCGGACCGGCGAGTGGAAGTGAGGTTGGCCGGCGGCGAGGTGCAGTTCGTCGTCGAAGCAACCCCAGAGCAACCGCTGCCCGGAGAAGAGGCCGGGGGGGAAGGCACCGGGGCCAGGATCACGCTGCGCCTCCCCTCGCAGCTGAAGACGAAGGTAGAGGAGGCTTCCGCCCGCGACGGCCTTTCCCTCAACGCCTACATAGTCCGTGCGCTCAGCCAACACGTCCGCTCCGCCGTTGGGCCCCGGGTGGGACGTCGCCTCTCCGGCTACGGCCGCAGCTGAAAGGAAGACAACCAAAATGAGCCACTACAAGTTCGAGACCCCGGGTCACTTGGAGCTCCGGGTGGACAACAAAGCCGGCGACGTACGCCTGCGCGCCCGGCCCGGCACGACGACCGAGATCGAGGTCATAGGGACTGGAAGCGGCGGGGAAGAACTGGTGCACAACACCCGTGTGGAGCACCGCAGCGGCGAGGATCTGGCCCACACCGTCGTCATCGACGTGGCGAGCCCACGGGGGTTGTTGCGCTCGCTCGCCATCTGGAACGGTTCCGTAACTGTACGGGTCGAGCTCCCAGAAGGTGCCGACATCGACGTGTCTACCGGAGCGGGCGACATCTCTGCCGACGGGGCGTTCGGCCATGCAAGGCTCGCCAGCGCGTCGGGCGACGTATCGGTGACTAGCGTCGGCGGGGACCTGCATGCGAACACCGCCAGCGGGGAAATACGGGCCGGTTCGGTGCAGGGCAAAGCCGAGGTAAACACAGCGTCCGGGACGGTTGGCTGCGAGCTCCTCCACGGCCCCACCCGGCTGCGCACCGCCTCGGGAGACATCACGGTGAAGACGGCTCGCGCGCACGTGTCGGCCCAGACGGCTTCGGGCGACGTGCGCATAAACGAACTGTTCGACGGGTGCCAGCTGCAAGCGGCATCGGGAGACCTCGAGGTCGAGCGCGCCATATCCGGCCGCGCAAAACTCCAGACGATGAGCGGCGACGTAACCGTTGGCGTACCCCGTGGGACCGCCGTCGCCGTTGACGCCGAGAGCCTGACCGGAGAGCTTTCCTCCGAGATCGATCTCGACGCAGAAAGGCCGCTCGGCGAAGCCGAGGGCCCTGGAGGACCGATCGACGAAGCCGACGACCGCTGGCTCGAGCTGAACGCCCGCACGGTGTCAGGCGACGTACTCATAAAGCGCGTGCCCTGACCCAACCAGCCATCGGGCCGGCGCCGGCGCCCGCCGGCCGGGTAGGCAGAGACCGGCGCCCTCGGGGCACGCGACGAACATGCTCTGGGCAGGGCGCCAGGCCGTCGCCACCGGCTAGCCCTGGCGCTTCAGGCGGCCCGTTTTCTTGGCCCAACGCTCGGCAAAGCCAAACGCCATGAGCGAGAGCGGGACGAGGACCACCCCGAAGATGGCCAGAGTGCCGATCACGCCGGCCTCGGCCCCGAAGCCGGCGTGGTTGAGGAGGGCATCGCGGATGCCGCGCAGCAAGTAGGTGGCCGGCGAAACGTAGGAGGCTACCTGGAGCCAGCCGGGTAGGACGTTCACGCTGTAGTACACGCCCGAAACGAGCAAAACGAGCGCCTGCACCATGAACGACATCTGCTCGCCGCGTTCGGGGTAGAGCATGGGCAGGATCGCGGCCAGGATGCCGAGGCCGACGAGGCTGGCGCTCCCAACCATGACGACGACCGCCACGGCGCCCCAGTTGGCCCCCGCCAGCTCGAGGTGGAAGAACGGGAGCGAGCATGCCAGGACGAGCGACGTCCGGACAAAAGCGTGCAGCACGCCGAAGATCGACATGCCGACCAGGTGCACCACACGGGGCACAGGTGACATCAAGGTGTGCTCGATCGTTCCCTCCCAGCGTTCCCACATGATCGTGAGGCTCATGTCATCGAGCACGGCCGAAAGGTAGGCCCACACGAGCGTGCCGATGAGCAAGAACATCGTGAGGCGCGGTTGCTCGGCGCGGCTCACCGCCCCGCTTTTGGCCGCCTCGTTGGCTATGAACGTGATCGACAGGGTGTTGACGAGCCCGTAGAGCAGCCACACCACCTCCCATGCCCAAAAACGCTTCCAGAGGTTGGTCTGGCGCTCGAAGAAAGCCCACCCAAGAGCCACCCGCCGGGGTTGGCGGGGCAGTTGGAGTTCGGCGACTGTCATTACCCTGCCTCCTCTTCTTCCTCGTCCTCTTCGATGCTGCGCCCGGTGAGCTCGATGAACACGTCCTCCATGCCGACCTCCTCGAGAGGGCGACCGGCGGCCACCACCTTGCGGAGCTCGAGAGGCGTCCCCTCGGCGACGAGCTTCCCGGCCGAGAGGAACCCCACGCGATCGCACAATTGTTCGGCTTCGGACATGTCGTGGGTCGTGAGCAGGATCGTCACACCCCGGTCGCGACGAGCCTCGGCCACAAAAGACTGCACCTCGCGCTTGCTCCGGGGGTCGAGCCCTGTGGTTGGCTCATCGAGCAGGAGCAGCCGCGGCGCGCTCAAGAACGCCCGTGCGACTGCAACCTTTTGCTGCTGGCCGCGTGAGAGGTGCAGCATCGGCTCACGGGCGTGCTCGCCGTCGAGGCCGAGGCGCTCCAGGATGGCCGTGCTGGCGCGGCGGACTTCGGGCCCGGACAGGCCGTAGACGCGCCCGAAAAAGAGCAGGTTCTCCATCGCCGACATGGGCTTGAAGAAGGACGGGTCCACCGAGACGCGGTTGAGCAGGGGCCGCACGGAGGCAGCCTGCTTCACCGCGTCGTAGCCGAAGACCCGCACCGACCCCTCGTCGGGCAAGAGGAGCGTCGACAGGATGCGGACGAGGGTCGACTTACCCGAACCGTTGGCCCCGAGGACGCCGTAGATCTCGCCGGGGTGCACGTGGAAAGATACGCCGGCCAGCGCCGCCCGAGCGCGGCGGCGGCGGCGCCAGCCCGTGCGCAAGCGTGGCGCCTCCTTCACCTTGAAGGCCTTGGTCAGTTCTTCGACTTCGAGCGGCAGGGGCTGCCGCTCGCCCGTAGTGTTCACTTCTTCTCTCCTCGCGCCAATCGAAAGCAGCTGATGGTGCTGGTCGTGACCAGATCTCGCGGCGGCGCCCGCCGGCGCCGGGGGACCTAACGGAGGAAGAAGGGAGCCACGGTCGCGATCCTAGCGGCTAGGCCCTTTCGAGACGACCAATTTTCCGCCTGCTCGACCCGCTCGGCCCTTGGCCGTGGCACGCCGGCTCCGATGCGAGGCGGCCAGGCTC
>DAHWQF010001129.1 GCA_027334785.1 Acidimicrobiaceae bacterium | reverse complement strand
GACCAGCTCGAGCACGACCTCCGCCGAGCCGCCGTTGCCGGCCGTGCCGTAGCTGGTGCCGGCCCCGGGCGTCGTGGCGCAGTCCTGGACGGCAACCGTGCCTGCGCTCGTGTCCTGGCAGTAGTCCGAACCCCCACCACCGCCGGCACCGGAGACGTTCGACAACAGACTGCCGCCTCCGCCACCGCCGCCGTAGTAGCCGCCACCGCCACCGCCACCGGATCCGCCGTAGGAACTGTCGGCGCCACCCTGTCCGCCGGTGCCGGGGGCGCCGCTGCTGGAGGTGAACGAGCCGCCATCTCCTCCCGACATGCCGACGGAGTTCATGCCGCCAGCACCGCCGGACTCCTGCGTACCTGCGCCCCCGCCGGTCACGCTGGAGGGGGGGTACTGGCTGATACCCGGCTCGCCGCTCGTTCCGGCCGAGCCGCCATCGCCGCCCAGCTGGCCGCCGGTGCTCTCGCCACCGCCACCGCCACCGCCGGCCGCGACCACGACCGGGGCGTAGTCGCCCGATGGCACCTGGTAGAACAGCGACGAGGCGCCGCCA
>DAHWQF010001128.1 GCA_027334785.1 Acidimicrobiaceae bacterium | reverse complement strand
CGCCGCGTCGAAGGCGGCCGCCGAGCAGGTCGCGCTGCAGTCGTGGCGGGGCTACGGCCAGCGTGTCGTGGTCGTGCGGCCCTTCAACCACGTGGGGCCGGGCCAGGCGGCGACCTTCGCGGTGCCCGCGCTCGCTCGCCGTGTGCTCGAGGCACGCCGGGAGGGGCGCCGGGAACTCGCCGTGGGGACCGTCACGACCCGGCGCGACTTCACTGACGTGCGCGACGTGGTCCGCGCCTACCGCCTGCTCGTCGCACGTGCAGAGGGGGGAGGCGTCTACAACGTCTGCTCGGGCCGTGACCATGCCATCGCAGAGATCGCCGGTCGGCTGATGGCCCTGGCCGGCGTCGAGCTCACGCTGGTGACCGACGAGCGCCTCGTACGGCCCGTCGACGCCCCGGTGCTGCGGGGCGACCCTTCGCGACTGGTCGAGGCGACCGGGTGGGCGCCGGCCATCGAGCTCGACGAGACGCTTCGCGACGTGCTCGCCGAGCTCGAGCCCGAGGGGGGTCAGGCGCCGGACGCAGGGAAGTGACGCAGCTGGGCACCGA
>DAHWQF010001127.1 GCA_027334785.1 Acidimicrobiaceae bacterium | reverse complement strand
ACGTTGACCACCTCCGCGTGCCCGGTCCGTCCGGTGCAGACCTGCTCGTAGCTCGGGTCCGGCACGTTCCCCCCGGAATATCCCGGGACCACCTCCTGGACCCCCCGGAGCTGCTGGAAGACCGCCTCGACGCACCAGAAGCAACCCCCTCCCAGCGTGGCCTCGGCGGTCCGGGGCGAGGGCGCCGCTACGTCCTTTGCGCTCATGGGGGTCCGAGACTCCCCCCGCATATGTAGCTCTCGGGGCCGGCGGGGCGCAACTTCATCTTGACCGGGGCCTTACTCCCTCCGCCGTGGGCGTCCCGTCAAACACCCTCCCCGACCGGGGCGCGGCCCTCCGTACGGTGGCGCCGGAGGGCCTCACGCTGCTTCCCCGGATCCACCTCGCGCGCGGGCTCATCGTGGTCCCGAGCGACCCCGAGTCCCCTCCGGTCCCGGCGGTGGACGGATCGGGAGAGCCCGTCGACGTCTTCGACGTGGCCGATTCCCTCTTCCGCCAGTATCCCGGCATCTATGTCGTCGACCTGGACGGGGTGCTCCACGGTCGCCCCC
>DAHWQF010001126.1 GCA_027334785.1 Acidimicrobiaceae bacterium | reverse complement strand
GGTCCCCGACACCCTCATGGACTCGTCGCGCATGGACGGCGCCGGCGAACTGCACACGTTCTGGCAGATCGCCCGGCCCATCTTGATGCCCGGGATGGTGACGCTGTTCCTGCTGTCTTTCATAGGGACCTGGAACAATTTCTTCTTGCCGCTCGTCCTCCTCGGGAGCGAGAAGCTCTTCCCGGTCACGGTCGGCCTCTCCGCCTGGTCGAGCGCCCTCAACATCGCCGGCGCCGGCCAACCCCTTTACCCGGAGGTGATCTTGGGCTCGCTCGTATCGGTCTTGCCCATGCTCGTACTTTTCCCGTTCCTCCAGAAGTACGTCGCGAGGGGGCTCACCTTCGGGGCGGTGGCCGGTGAATAGCAGGCGGCCCGACTGGCAGGACCACAGGGTCCTCCAACGAGGGCGTTTGGCCCCCCGCGCCTCCTTCGCCCCCTTCCCTGATGCCGCCACCGCCCGCACGCACGACCCGGGGCTCTCGCCGAGGGTGCGCTCGCTTTCGGGTGATTGGCGGTTCCACCTGGCACCACGGCCTTCCGCCGCTCCCGTAG
>DAHWQF010001125.1 GCA_027334785.1 Acidimicrobiaceae bacterium | reverse complement strand
ACACATCGGGCATGACTGTCGTGCGGCGCAGCACTTCGTGAGCTTGGCCAAGGTCGCCGGCGGCGACGGCAGAAATAAAGCCCGGGATGTCGTTATGGGCCGGGCAGCCACGCATGCACGTGGGGTCCGGGCAGCTTAGGCAGCGGGACGCCTCCGCCTGGGCATCGGCCAGAGTGGCGAAGCCGGGGCGGGTCTCAGCGATATCGCCCTGAAGGACGCTCGGGTGGGTGGGCTCGAGCACGGCACGGGACCCAGCCAGCACCGGGCCCTCCACCAAGATCGCGGAAAACGGGCAAGTCCTCACGCACTGGCGGCACCCGGTACAGGCCACGTCATTGGCCACGGCGACCCATGTCGTCGGGTCGAGGTGCAGGGCCTCCGTAGGGCAACGGATAATGCACTCCTGGCAACCGGCGCAGCGGTCGGTCAAGACCGTGACGTGGCAGCCTTGGGGCCGGCGTAGGGTACTGACTGGTTCGGTAAGGGTCATTCGGTCCCTCCTCCTTAGATCACTCGCTTTGAACAGCCGTCAATCGGCCGCGTGCATCATCA
>DAHWQF010001124.1 GCA_027334785.1 Acidimicrobiaceae bacterium | reverse complement strand
CGACCTCGACGGTCACCATCTGCAGCTCGTCGCGCCCCATCGACCCAGAGGTGTCCCGAGCGACGACGATCTGGGGCTCGGGCGCATAGCTGCCCGGGTAGACGGCCCGCCGCCCTGGGGCGACCTCGACCCGGCCACGGCGGCGGTTCGGACGCAGGTAGGTCGTGTCGTGGACGCCCACCCGCATGGCGGCGGCACGGCGAAGCGACGAGGCGAGGATCTGGCGCCAGGGGAGCTTGGACGGTGCGAGGATCGTCTCGGCCCGTTCGACGAGCCCGGCCGGCGTCGAGCCAGGGTGCTTGGCGGCGTGCTCGCGCACCGCTGCGGCCGTCGCGATCTGGACGATCTTCTTCTCGGCCTCGCTTGCCGCAGGCGCAGCGCCGCCCGCGTCGTCGTCGGGGTCGAGCTCACACGGAGCGGTCTCGCCGCCCGAGCCCGAGCCGCAGCCTTGGAACGGCTGGCCTTGACCGAACCCGCCGCCGGACGGCATCGACGGCGGGTGCCGGCGACGCAGCTCGTCCATGTACTGCTCGGCGAGCAGGTGGTCGTCCA
>DAHWQF010001123.1 GCA_027334785.1 Acidimicrobiaceae bacterium | reverse complement strand
AGGTCCCCGAGTTTTCCCAGGGGCTGCAAGAAAAAGTGGCGGAGCTGTGCCCGAGGAACGGCGGCACGAGCAACCCGGTCGACTTGGGCGCCGAAGCCAACCCGCCTATGTACGAGGAGGTGCTCGGCCTCCTGCTCGCCTCGGGCGAAGTGGACGCGGTGGTGGTCAATTTCACGCCGCCGCTCGTCACCCGCCGGACCGACGACGTTGCCGCGGCCATCGTGTCGGCGGTGAGCAAGGCGGCAGAGGCGGGCGCGTCGTGCCCCGTGGTTGCGAGCCTGCTCGGCGCAGAAGAAAGCGGGCGCGAGGTCCTGCGTTCGGGCCGCTACCCGGTTCCGAGTTTCACCTACCCCGAGACGGCCGTGCGGGCGCTCTCTCACGCCTTGCGCTACAGCGTGTGGCGCCAGCGCCCGGCTGGTACGGTCCCCTCGCTCGATGGCGTGGACGTAAACGAGGCGCGACGCCGGCTCCCCCAGGCTCCTGACGGGGGCCTCGCCGCGGGTTGGGTGGGAGGGTCAGCGGCGATGGACGTGCTGGCTGCCTTCGGCGTGCC
>DAHWQF010001122.1 GCA_027334785.1 Acidimicrobiaceae bacterium | reverse complement strand
TCTACCGCCTCACCGGCGAGGGCGCCGCCCTGCTCGACGCCTGGGCGGCGTCGCTCCGGGCCCGAAGCGACCGGATCGGCGCGCTGCTCGCCCGCTACGAGGCCCTCGGTGCAGCGGCCGGACCCAAGGACACCCGCAGCGGCGAGATGCACCAGGAACGTGACCCAAGTAACGACCAAGGAGGAGCACCATGATGAGGACGATGGGACGAGACGATGTCGAGCGTGGCCCGCGGGGTCCCGGTCGTGGCTGCTGCGGCGGCCCCGGCTGCTGCGGCGGCCACGGGCGGGGCCGGCACCTCGAGCGCGAGGAGGAGACGGCGAGCCGGCGGCGCCTGCTCGAGGAGCGCCGGCGCGACCTCGAGGAGGCGCTCGCCGAGGTGACGAGCGAGCTCTCCGACCTCGGCGCCGAGCGTCACTGAAGCCGGGCGTCACCGAAGAGGCGGGCCCGACGGGAGCACAGCGGCCAGGGCCCCCGGTGTTCGAGGAGCTCGCCGACCGCTACGACGCCTGGTACGACAGCGCGCACGGGCGACTGCTCTTTGACCTCGAGC
>DAHWQF010001121.1 GCA_027334785.1 Acidimicrobiaceae bacterium | reverse complement strand
CAGAGAAGTAGCCCCTGAGCGCCTGGCGGTCGGGCTCCTCCTTCACCCGGACGAGCGCTGGCGCCGCCTGCTTCGCCCAAGCCACGAACGCTTCGTCGTCCACCTCGAAGCGGTCCGGCGCCTTGCGGGCCACCAGCTCCCCGTGCGGCAGGCGAACGGTCTTTTGCCTCGGGTCCTCGGCCAGGACCTCCCTGTGCCACTCGGTGAGCAGGCCCTCGAAGTAGGCCCCGTCGTGGCCCAGCCGCTCGGCCTGGTCGGCCTCCCAGTCGTCGATCGGGCGGAGGTGGCGGGCGACGGCGGCCATGACGACCGCGCGCTGGCGCTCGGCCAGGGCCCGCACCGCCTCCCAGCGCGACGACGGGCGGAGCCGGTTGGACCCACCGTGGTTGCCCTCCAGCTCGACGATGGCGTCGACGGGGCCCCGTCCGGCCCGCCAGTCCATGCCGAGCTCGGTGGGGTCGACGACGTGCACGATCTCGCCGGACCGGTTCTCCAGCCACGGGATCGTCGCCAGCGCGGGCTCGAGCCAGTCGAGGACCTCGATGGCGTTCCG
>DAHWQF010001120.1 GCA_027334785.1 Acidimicrobiaceae bacterium | reverse complement strand
GCGGGTCAGCGTCGCGAGGTGCTCCAAGAGCGTGGCGAGGCTGTGGGAGGTGTGGTGGTCGTCGGTGCTGCGCTTGCGGGCGGCTTTGGTCCGGGCGGCCGGGGACGGCTCTGCGGGGGCGACGGGGTCGGTGCGGGCGGGGGGCTCTTCGTCGGTGAAGCAGATCGGTGCCCACGTGTGGCGGAGGTGCCAGACGACGTAGGCGGCGAGCATGCAGATCAGCACATGGGCTCGGACCCGGTTCTCGAGGTAGTGATGCACCGGGCGCAGGTCCAAGTCGATGGCCTTGAGGCTGCGGAAGTCCGCCTCGACGACCTTGAGGCCCTTGTAGGCCTCGACCACCCCGCCAGCGTCGAGCCTTGTTGCGGGAACACACGTGCGCACCACGTAGATGCCGTCGAGGGCCGCCTCGGCCGCGATCTCGGCGGCTTTGCGTGCGAAGACGAAGGTGGTGTCGGTGATGGTCAGCTCGAAGTGCTTGGCCATCTTGTGGGCGTTGATGATCCTGCCGACCCGCAAGGCGATCTTGTCCTGGCCGTGCAGGGGGCGCCGGT
>DAHWQF010000111.1 GCA_027334785.1 Acidimicrobiaceae bacterium | reverse complement strand
CGAGGGGGCCTTCAAGACCTTGGTGAACACGAAGTGCAGGATGTAGACGGCCCCGACTGGTGCGAAGCCCATGGCGAGGACGTCGAGGAAGCTGCCCTGGCCAGTGAGGGAGCCGACCATCTCGCTCACCAGACCGGTCACGAGCGCCACCAGGGCCAGTAGGAGCTGTGCCCCGGTGGCGAACACGATGAGGCCGAGCGCGTAGCGGGCGACCTGGCCGAGGCGGTCCCGGCCCTGCCCGGGCCAGGCGGAGAGCAGCGCCACGGCAGCGAGGAGCAGCATGACGACGAGCAGGGCCACCTTGGCCACGAGCACCGCCCCGGCCAGGAGGGCGAACACGGCGAAGACGACGAGCGAACTGGCGGCGTAGGTGATGGCGGCGGCGTCGGCGGTGCCGTTGGCCTCCCCGTGGTAGTTGAGCAGGAAGTCCGAGAGGGCCGCCCCGTCCGCCCCGCTGGCGGTGGCCTGTGAGGCGGCTCGCGCCACGGCTTGTGTGCTCGGCCCCCAGTTGAGCGAGGAGGGCACGCCTGAGCTCTGCCACCACTGGTCGCAGGCCTGCGCCGTCACCCCGGCCGAGGCCCACGCCGCCGGTATGCCCCAGTGCCCCGGGTAGCCTTCACAGGCCGCCCAGCCGATGATGGATGCGTCGACCGTAGGGTTGGAGCTGCCCGGGGCCGGCCAGGCCAGGGCCTGGGGGTAGACCGCCGTGGCGCGAGGCAGGGACTGGCTGGCGACCTTGGCCTGGCTGGCGGGGCTGTAGCCGGCGTCGTAGTCGAGCTGGTGGCAGTAGGCCCAGGCCCGGTACGGGTTGTCGGCGCCGAACTGGACCTCGGTGTAGGTCCTGAGCCCGGCCTGCTCCCACATGTAGTTGAGCGCCACTGGCAGGCTGGCTGCTGTCTGTGAGACGGGGCTCGCCCCGTAGGAGGCCTTGTAGTTGTCCACAAGCGAGGCGGTGTAAGCCCCGCAGGAGGCGGGCCCTTGGGAGGAGAGCCCGGCGAGCCCCGTGGGCTGTGCGGATATGAGCGCGGTCGGCGCACTGGCCAGGCTGGAGATCGTCCCGTAGACCTCGTTCACGAGCCACCCCGGCGAGAAGGTCCCAAAGTCCGCGACGCCTCCGACGAGGCGGGTGCCAGAAGCTCCCGCCAGCATGGCCGTCAGCACTCCCAGCACCGCCGCCGTGCGCAGGAGGGGCCCCCAGGGGCTCGCGCCGTGGCGCGAACGCCGCCACAACAGCACGACGATGGCCATTACGACGACGGCGACGAGGATCCCCGAGCTGGTGATGGCGTTGCCGATGGCGGCGGCGCCGTGGTCGATGGCCACCCCGACCTGGCCGGCGAAGCAGAAGCGGCCCGACAGCGCCACGAGGTCGGTGCCCGCCTGCCAGAGGGTGTTGCCGAGGCTCAGGGACAGCGACTGCATCTCGCGGTTGGCCTCCTGGCCGAGGTCGCTGACGCCGAGGAACCCCCCCGACAGCCGCGTGTGCAAGTCGGCCCCGGCGACCCCCGCCCAGCGGTCGATCGGCAGCCACGGCCCGTCCTGGGCTGGCGACGCGGAAGGGGAGCCGCCCGTGGTTGAACAGATGAGCCCGGCACCGCCCGTGCCGCCCCCGCCCGGGGTGGCGGCCGAGGCCATGGCGGGCGAGGCGCCCACGGCGGCCAGGGCCAGGAGGAGGGCGACTAGGACTGCGGCGGCCCTGCGCAAGGCGTCACTCCCGTCGCCCGGGCGGGCCGAAGAGGTCGTCCAGGCTGGGCTCGGGCCGGGGCACGCGCACCGCGGAGGAGACCAGCCGGGCGCGCCTGCCCTGCTTGCCGACCAGCGGCTCGCCGCAGACGAGGAGCACGCCGAGGCGCGCCTGGCGGCGGTCGAGGAGGCCCCTCCAGTGCTTCACCTTGAGGCCGGTCGTGTCCCGGCTCTCCACCAGCCACCAGATGCCCGCTTCGACCAGCACGAAGGCCGTGAGCGACCAGGCCCCGAGCAGGGGCCACAGGACCAGGGCTGCCAAGAGGGCCGGCACGGCGCCGAGGCCGAGCACCTTCACCATGCGCCAGGGCACGTCGAAACCCGACAGGACGGCTCTCCGCTGGCTGCCCGCTCGACGGGTGAGGGGCGTCAGCTTGTAGATGCGCACGCGCTAGAGGCTGGAGCCGATGCTGGCTATGGCGTTCACGATCGTGTCGAGGATCACCAGCATCCACTCGATCATGAAGTTCGGGGCGGCCAGCACGGCCCCGAGCACAAGCGTGAACAGCACGTGGGAGTGGGCCTGGAAGCCCCCGCCCACCCCGCCTCTGCGGCGTTCCCAGAGCCACTTGAGCACGCTGCCGACGACGAGCAGGAGCCCGATGATCCCGAGGATTTTGGTCAAGCCCGAGATGGAGCCGCTGACCGAGCCCCACAGGGTCGTCCAGCTCGAAGCGAAGTCCACGCTGGCGACGATGAATGGCAATGTCATATTGTTCGCATCCTTTCTTCAGGTTGTCGGTGGTTGGTCATTCGGGCCCGAACAGCTTCGCTCGTGCCCTATTGGCGGCGACGTCGTGGCGGAGGGCCTCCGCGCTGGCGGCGTCGAGGTCCCAGGCCCCGATGGCCAAGGCCCTCACGAATGGGTGGGGGTCAGTGGCCGCTTTCGTGGCGGCGCCGGGCCAGCCTTGGCGCACCACCTCGGCCCGCACGCCGACCGGGTAGTCGGGTGCCAGCATCTTCAGGGCCATCTCGACTGGGCAGGAGGGGTGGTCGAGCACCTCGAACAGCACGACGGGTGCCTGTCCCGGCTCGACGTAAGCCTCCAGGTCCGTTGTGCTGGCTTCGGGCGGCGGGCCTGGAGGGGCGCTGAGGGAGAGCGACACGCTCTCGGCCAGCTGTTCGGGCCGGGCACCTACAAGGGCGCGCAGGATGAGGCGCGGGTCGGCGGGCTGCAGCGCCGTCGCCAGGGCGTGCAGCCGCTCGGGGCCGAGCGGGGCCTCTGGCAGTTCGACGGTCCCCTCGGGCCGGCGCGAGGGGGCGAAGCGCCCCCCCTGCGAAGCGGGGGCGCCCTTGGGGTGACGCGGCTGGCGCCGTTCAGCCAAGGTCGCCGCCCGGTACGGCGCAGCGCAGGGCAGCACCCCAGATGTCGGTCGCGTAGGCCCGGTGGCGAGCGAGGACCGCCGCCACCGTGGCCCGGGCCTTGGCGCCCGGTGCGTCGAAGGGGGCGAAGAGGGCCTCGGCCACGTCCTCGCCCGCTCGGCCGGTTTCCCAGGCGGAGACCGCTTTGGCAACCCCGCCGGCGTCCTTGACCAGCCGGCGCGCCTTGGCCGCCTCCTTCGGGGTCAGGGCCCGGGTGCCCGGGCCCTGCGGGGCGAGCACGCTCCACGCCCCTTCTTGCAACCTCACCTTCGCAGCCCTCCGCTCGGCCGGGCCGGCCGTACGGGCAGCGGCCTCGGCCCGCTCGAGGGCGTCTTCGGCTTGCGGCTCGCCGCCGCTCGGCTCGTCCGGCCCCGCGCCAGGCTGGTCTAGGCGCGCAGCCCACATGACCGTGCCCGCCGGCTCGGCGTCCGTGCCGTCGTCTTGGCAGAGCTTCAGGCTGGTCACTTCGCGGGATATGTAGTCGGCGGGCGGCCGGCGGGCGCTCGGGAAGCGCAGGCGGACCTGCGCGGCTATCTCGGCCCGCTCGGCCGGGCTCGGCCAGTGGTGGTGGGCCTGCGCCCAGTCCTCGACGGCGTCCGCGAAGACGGCCCGGGCGCGCCGGATGGCCCGGTTGTCGCGGGACAGGTGCGCCATGGCGACGCCCTTGGCGAGCGAGTGGATGTAGCCCCGAAGGTCCCGCACCCCGTTCGGGGCGCCTTGGGTCAGGTACGCGAGCAGGGCGCGGCTTGCGATCTCGTCCACGTCGTGGATGTCGAGGCGCCGGCCCCAGTAGCGGGCGGCCTGGTTGGCGTAGGCGAGGGCCTGGGCCGCTTGGTCGGTGCTCGGCCGGTTGGGCTCTGTGCAGTCGGCGTCGTCGGTGAGGCTGATCGAGGCGGGAGGACGGGCAGCAGGGGCGAACTGGCCGCCCACGGGGGTGCCCTTGGGTTGGCGGGGCTGGCGAACGCTCATGGCCCCCACAAGTCCGAGCCGGGCCCGAGGTGGCTCAGCTCCGGCGAAAAACCCTCGCTGCCAGGGCCGACGCTGCCCGCGTGCCTAGGCGCGTGCCGTCGTGCTGTCGTGCCGTTATGCCGGCATGACAGCGCTACGGGGGCCCGGCCATAAGGCGTGCCGGTGTGCTAGCTTCCCGGGCGTGCTCGTGGCCGTGGTCGGGGTGAAGGGCGGCTCAGGCAAGTCGACGACCGCCGCCTACCTGGCCGAGGCGCTCGGCGCCATGGGCTTCGCTGTGGCCTTGGCCGACGCGGACCCGCAGGGCACCTTGGTCGAGTGGGAGGCGATGGCCGAGGAAATGGGGCAGCCCTTCTCGGTCGAGGTGCACCCGGTCCCCTCCGTGCCGATGGTGCGCCGGGTGCTGCCGGGGGTGGCCACGGCCCATGAGGTCGTGGTGGCGGACTGCCCCAACCGCGACGTCGGGGTCACCGAGGCGGTGCTGGCCCAGGCCGGCTTCGCCGTCGTGCCCGCCCCTCCTGGCGCTGAGGAGCTGCGCCGGGCCACTGCCGCCATGGCCTTGGCAGAAAAGGCCGGGGTGCCCGCCCGGGTGCTGGTCACGATGGTCGACCGTCGCTCGGGGCTCGCCCGCCAGATGGCCGAGGCGCTGGACGAGGGCGGCTGGCCGCGCTTCGCCTCCCACGTGCGCCGCTTGACCAAGGTGGCTGCCGCGGTCGGGACGCGCCGGCCCGACGACCTGGCCGACTACCGCTACGTGGCCGAGGAGCTGGTCGCCTTGGCCGGCTTCGGGGCGCGCCCCACAGGGGAGGCGCTGGGTGCCTGAGCGCTCCCCTGTCGCCTCGGCGATGCTGGCCCGGGCGCGCAAGGCCCTGCCCCCGCAGCCCTTCGCCCAGCCTGGGCACCAGGACATGGTGAAGCTGACTGTCCTGGTGCCCAAGGACCTGCACAAGGCGCTCAGGCGCGCCGCCCTGGACGATGGGGTAAGCGTCGCGGCCTTGGTACGGGGCTGGGCGGCCGAGTGGCTGTCCGCTCGCCAGGGCAGCTGAGCCACTTCGCGCCGGCCTCGGACTTGTGGGGAGGGTGGGCCCCACAAACCCGGCGATGCCAGGCTCCACTGACCGGGCCGAGGTCGCCGCCGCTTCCCGCTCCTTCGAGGCTGAGACGGCCCTTTTGTGCCTGCGCAGCGCCGTGCGGGCAGAGACCGAGCTGCGCAAGGCGCACTGGGCCTCGCTCATGGGCTGGCACACGGGGGGCGTGCTCGTGGTGGGGGAGGCGGTCCTTGCCGCTGAGGGCGGCCTGGTGCCGGTCAGGCTGTCGCTTGAGCCGGGCAGCGTGCTCGTGGCGGGGGAGGCGACGCTCGCCTGGACGGCCGGGCACCGTGCCGGCTCGGTCGAGCTGGTCGTAGCGGCGTCACGCCCACCGGGTGCCGAGGCCGGTCCGGTCCGGCTGAGGCCGGGCCGGAGGTGGTGGTTGCCGCTGCGCGGCGGTGCCGAGCTCCTGGGCGCCCTCGAGCGGTTACGGTCGCTGGCGCCCTCGGCCCGGGGTGCCCTGGAGTCACTGGGGGCCGAGGTGGCCGCCGAGGCGTACCCGGACAGGGCGGCCGCCGCCCGTCGTGCAGGGGCGCTGGCGGCCCGGCAGTTGGCGGTCGCCTACGCCAGCAGGCCGGACAGGCCCCTCGTCCCCTTCTCGGTCGCCCTGGCCGCCGAGGTGGCCCGGTCGCTCGGCTCCTTGGAGGCCAGGGTGCCCCTGGCCGGGCTGCTGGCGCACCTGTCCGTCCGCCGGGGCTGGCCCGGCCTGCCAGACGCCAAGGTGCTGGCCGGCCTGCTCCTGGCCTCGACGTCGGCCAGGGGCCTCGCCAGCCTGCTGGCGCGCTACGACGCCGGGGCCAGGCTGTGGTCGCGCCCGCCTCACGGCATGGGGCGGGCCTCGGCGTGGCTCGCCGCCGAGCGGGCGCGTGCTCGTTGCGTGCTCACCTGGGCCGATGCCGGGCGCCTTGTCGAGCGCTGGTGCGCAGCAGAGGGCAGGCCAGCCCCCGGCTTGTCCCGGGCCGAGGCCGAGGCGGTCCTGGCCGCGGCCGACGGTCAAGGCTTCGCCGAGGTGCTGGGCGCGCTCGGCCTGGGGGCCGGGGGCCCGGCGAGGGGCGCCCAGAAGCCGTCCACGAGCCAGCGGCCGCCCAGGCGCACCATCGTCAGGTAGGCGGGCTGCGCCGGGCCGGGAGGGGCGTCGGGGTCGGCCTCGGTGCGGGCCGACAGGTCGTAGTCGACCAGCACCACCTCGCGGGTGGCGCTGTAGCCCGCCTCGTCGGCCCGGTAGGCGGAGAGCACGCCGACCTGGTCCAGTTCGCGCTCAGCCACGACCTTGCGCCAGGCCGCGGCCTCGGCCGGCCCGGCGGGGGCTGCGGCCCTGCTGAGCACCTGCCAGTAGGCAGGGGCCGTGAGCGGCCGCACGCGCCCAGCCCACGCCTCGGGGCCTCCCTGGTCCCAGAGGACCTCGAAGAAGCCGGTCACCCACTGGGCTGCTGCCCGTTCGGGCGTCCCGGGCGTCTCCCACGGTGCCCCTGAGGGCGTGTTGCCCACGGCGGAGCGGGTGCCGCTAGGCAGTACGGGGGGCTTGGGCCGGGTCGCGACGCTTGTCCTTGGGTGGCGGGGGCGCACCGAGCGGGGAGGGGCAGCCGTGGCCGTGGCCGTGGTCGGGGCCGTGCTGGGGACGGTGCTGGGGACTGGCCTCCGTCTGGCGCCAGGAGAGGCGGGTGCTGGGCGGCGGGGGGGCCGGGAAGCGGGAGGGGGGGCCCCGACTGGGTTGCCGGCCGGCCCAGTCCCACAGGCGGCGAGGAGGACGGCCAGTGCCGCGGCGCCAGCCAGGCGGCGCCAGCCAGGCGGGCCAGCGGGCGGGCCAGCGGGCGGGATGGCCTACGCGGCCAGGACATTGTCTGCGAGCCAGGTCACGTAGGCCTGCTGGTCGGGGAACGCGGCGGCGAGGACGCCTCTTGCCGCCTTGGGGGAATGTTCGGCCTCCGGGTAGCGGCCGTCGTGGCGGTGGGCCAGGGCGTCGGCGAAATCGCAGGCGGCGACGGCCTTGGCCAGGGCGAGGATGGCCGGGGCGATGCCGGCAGGGGCCAGGCCGTAGGGGTTGGCCTGGAAGGCGTGGTGGAGCCCGGCAACCAGGGCCGCTTCGGGGTCGTGGCTTGCTAGGTGCCGGAAGCCGGCCAGGGCGTGGCCTTTTACGACGGCGTAGTGCTCTGGCCCGAACGGCTCAGCCTCAAGCACCTCGGCTGGTACGTCGAGCTTGCCGGCGTCGTGGGCGATGCCGCAGCGCAGGGCAGAGGCGGGGGCGATCTCTGAGGAGGTCCCTGAGCGAGCGAACCGGCACGCGCAGATGCCGACCCGGAGGCAGTGGGCCCATGTGCTGGGGCTGTGGGCCTTGAGGGCCTGCAACGGCCGCAGGAAGGCAGAAAAGACCGGTGCCTCCATGCCCGCCGCCCGTGCCTCGGCGAAGGCGTCCCATTCGAGGCTGTCCAAGTCCACCGCTCCTTTGTGGGGTGGGGGGCGTCGCCAGAGGTGCCCCCGGCCCGGTCCGAAACCTTACGCGAGCGTATTGCTACGGTAAGCGCGCGAAGAGGCCCATGTTGGGGGCCATCGCCCACTCCATGTGGAGCACCTGCTCCCCGCCCGGCCCGTAGCCGGTCGAGGTCACCAGCATCACGCCGGCACCGCCCTCCAGGGAGAGCACCCTTCGCTCCACGGGCAGGGGAGCGGCGGCGCGGGCCACCTCCTCCAGGCGGCCCAGGCGGCCCCGGCTCGCCGCCAGGAGGTCGAAGGGGGAGCCCGCCCGCCCCGCCCCCTCTGAGAAGCTCCTCGTGGCCCAAGCGTCGACGAGGGCGCAAGGCTCGAGCTCTGGCCCGGCCAGGCGCCACTGCCAGTGCCAGCACTTCTGGCCGGCCAGGGTGCCCGCTCGTTGAGGCGCCTCGGACTCCTCCGAGGACAGGAGCATCGAGCGCACCTCCGGTGCCGATAGCTGGGCCAGGTCGTTGCCGCGCCGGAGCGCTACGGGGGCCCTGTCGCGGTCGGTGGGCGCCTGCCTGATGAAGGTGCCGACCGAGGGGACGGCCACCAGGCGCCCCTCGGCCCTCAGCATCTCTATTGCCTGGCGGACCGTCGAGAGGCTGGTGCCCATCTGCGCGGCCATCTCGTGCTGGTTGGGGAGCATCGGGCCGACCTCGCCCGAGGAGATGGCCGAGAGCAGGTTGCGCATGGCCTGCACCGAACGCGGCACGGCGCTGGCGGGGTCGATAGGGCGCAGCTTGCCGGCACCGTCCGTGGGTGGTGACTGTCGGGTCCTGGGCATAGCGGTCTCTGCGGAACGCTACGCGCGCCCCGGTCTGAACATAGCGCGCCTCCACCCCACATATGGGCGTGACGGTTACCGGGAGGAGGTGGTGCTGCGGTGCGTACTTTTCATAGCGCTAACGTCTCATGCCCGTCCTGCGGGGACGTGCTGGCCCCGATCGGGACGGTCACCGTGGCCATGGCGGACCGCTTCTGGTGGTCGACGACGTGCCCGTCGTGCGGCCAACTGCTCTATGGGCGCACCAAGGACGGGGCCATCGTCGGGGACCTCGTGGCCAACGGGGCGCGGGTGAGCTGCGCCGGCGTCGTCGAGGAGGCCGCCGAGTGGCTCGCGGCCCAGGCTGCCCGCTAGGGCCGTCGTGGCCGCCGTCCCGGCCCTCAGGGCGCCCTTCCCCTGGTACGGCTCCAAGGCCCCGGTAGCAGCGGCGGTGTGGGAGCGCTTGGGCGACCCGGGCCACTACATAGAGCCGTTCTGCGGTTCGGCGGCGGTGCTCCTGGCCCGCCCCAATTGGCGGCCGGGGGCCCTCGAGACGGTGAACGACCTCGACGGCCTGCTCGTGAACGCCTACCGGGCGGTCCGCTCTGCCCCGGCCGAGGTGGCCAGGTGGGCAGAGTGGCCCGTCTCGGCCACCGACATGATGGCCCGCCAAGCGTGGCTGGTCGCTAGGAGAGCCGACCTCGTCGGCCACTTGGAGGCCGACCCCTGT
>DAHWQF010001119.1 GCA_027334785.1 Acidimicrobiaceae bacterium | reverse complement strand
TGGATCCGGGGCTTGCAGTTCCCCTCTGGGCACGAGACGGGCGCCAGTGCCCTTGTCATGGTGACGCTCCTTGTCCTGCCGGGACGGTGGCTGTGGTTAGCGGTACCAGCTGCGGCGGCACTGCTCATCGCACTCGGAGCAGCCCTGGTATCGCTCGGCTGGCATACCCCCTCGGACGTACTGGCCGGCATGGCCACGGGCACCGGGGCAGTGCTTTTCGCCGACGGCGCATTCCACCTCTCGGGTCTGGCCCGACAGAGGGTGCGGCAGAACCCTGACGCGAGCTAAGAGGACTTGGCCCGCTTCTTGCGAGCGCTGTCGAGGACCGTCGCGAACGCCTCAGCACGCTGGGCCCACGTGGGTGCGCTCCCGGGTCGGGAAGGGAGCTCCTGCGCCAGTAGCTGGCGCGCTCGACCAGGGAACTTCTCCGCGGGGCAGACTTCGATCGGCGGACCTAGGTCGCGCATCCCCGCCACGGGCGTTGAGAGCGTGGGCCGTCCCACGGCCAGGCACTCGTAACCCTTGATCGGGTCCAGGCTCTCGGTGAAAGGGGT
>DAHWQF010001118.1 GCA_027334785.1 Acidimicrobiaceae bacterium | reverse complement strand
GCAGCTCGTCGAGGACGCGCCAGGCGTCGGCGAAGGGTCCAGCGTCGTCCTCGGGCGCGCAGTGGACCTCGGTGAGCCCGCCGTGTCGGGTGACGCGTGCAGGGATGCAGACGAACTCTCGGCGCAGCCGCTTGCCATGGGCACGACCGCCCAACTGGTCGTGGCCGGTCAGGGCCTGGAGCCATGAAGAGACGTTGAGCCCGATGAAGGCGGCCCACATCCACATCGCGTTCACCGTTTCGTAGCCAGAGGGCATGTGGACAAGCGGTGCGCCGTACTCCGAGCCCTTGATCGTTTCTTCTACGAGGGCACGTTCGCGGGACCACGCTTCTATCTCGCAGATGTCCCAGTCGAGGTTCGTGATGATGAAGCTGTAGGCGTAAATGGGCACGACCTCGCCGGCTCCGGAGAGGGCGAGCTGCTCGGGGTCGATCGTGCGCCGCCGCCGGCTCCGGGCGTCCCGGGAGACCTCTTCTGGGCTGAGCTTCACCCGCCGGCAGATGGTGCGGGTCCCGGGCGGCCAGCCAGCCGGCACGTAGCCGCACCCGGCCACC
>DAHWQF010001117.1 GCA_027334785.1 Acidimicrobiaceae bacterium | reverse complement strand
TCACCGAGCTCACCGCCAAGCCGCTCCTGGCAATGCTGCACCCTCGCCTGGCCTGCTTCGCACAACCACTCGCCGGCGAGATCGCCGCGCGTCGGTCGACGCTCGAGGGCCTCTCGCTGCCCTCCGACTACGGCGTCGACGTCGCCGTACTGATCGACGTGGCGCGACGGATCGGGCTCGGCGCCATGGCCGAGGTGGACCTCGGCGAGCGGCGCCACCGCAACCGGCGCCTCTTCGAGCTGACGCCGCAGGCTCGCTCGGTTGCCGAGGCCATCTTGGAGCGAGCCGGAGTCGACGTCTCCACCGTGACCGCATTGACCGCAGGAGCCGGTCGGCGCGCAGACGTGCCGGAGCAGCCTCACCGCTGGCAGACACGGAGCACGCCGCGGCCGCATGTCTGGCGTTGAGCCGGGACCGAAAGGGAAAGGGCAGAGCACGACCTGAGCGAAGGGAGCGAACAGGAGGCATGATGCAAGGCACAGGACAGACGTTCGTGATCGTGGGGGCGAGCCTCGCCGGCGCGAAGGCAGCCGAGGCTCTGCGCGCCGAAGGGTTC
>DAHWQF010001116.1 GCA_027334785.1 Acidimicrobiaceae bacterium | reverse complement strand
AGAGGCGCGACGTGAAGCCGCCGCCACCCGTGCCCGTGCGGAAGAGGAGGCCCGTGACATTGTCAGCCGTGCGGCTGCGCGCCGGCGCGCAAAAGTCGCCGACGAGGCGTCCCGGGTCCTTGCGGAAGCAGAAGGCCGAGCCGCGGTCATCCACCAGAACGGCCTCGAACGCATCCCGGGCTACGTGGCCCGCATCGTCACCACAGTCGACGACCTGATCGCTGACCTGCCCGCCCAGGGGCGGCCATGAGCGCGGGGTGGGTCGCGGTCAGCGTACGGGCCGGGAGCATGACCCGCAGCTGTCTTGACCGGGACCGTGCCCGGGCGCTGGCGGCCAGCCCAAAGCTCCAGTCGGCACTGGCGGCGCTCAACGCCACCCAGTACCGTCACCAGGTTCAGGCGGGCCAGACGCTCGCTCAGGCACAGCGCGCGGTCACCTCGACGCTCCTGTGGAACCTCCGCGTGCTGGCCGGCTGGGAGCCGCGCCACGGCGTCACCGTGCTCCGGGCCCTGGCCGGTGAGGCCGAAATCTCCAACGTTGTTGACCACCTGCAAA
>DAHWQF010001115.1 GCA_027334785.1 Acidimicrobiaceae bacterium | reverse complement strand
ACGGGCTTCACAGCCATAAAGCCACCACAGACCACAACAGTACCGGCGGCACTGCACTTGTCGACCCTGCCCACCTCGGTAACGATGTTCCGATATAGCGAAGCGATACATCGAGCTAACATGAGGCAGTGCTCGAACTGGCCGTGCTTGGCTTGCTGAAGGAGCAGGACTTGCATGGCTACGAACTACGCAAACAGCTGGGGGACCTGCTCGGTACGGCCGCGCCCGTGTCGTTCGGATCTCTGTACCCCGCGCTTTCAAAGCTGGAGGCTGGGGGCGCGATCCGAGTGGTCATGGCTCCCGGCAAGGCCGCTGGGCACTCCTCCACGCTGGCGGGGCGTGTCCCGGGGCGGAAGCGCAAGGTCTACGGCATCACGACTGCCGGCTCGGCCCTGTTCCAACAGCTGCTCACAGAGCGCCGGAGCGCTCCCCTCGACGAGCGCTCTTTCAGCCTCCGATTGGCCTTCGCTAGCTACCTCTCCCCCGAGCTACGCCTCGGCCTGCTGGAGCGCCGGCGCACCCTGCTCGCAGAGCGCTTGGCGGAGCTCGCCGCGACC
>DAHWQF010001114.1 GCA_027334785.1 Acidimicrobiaceae bacterium | reverse complement strand
GCGTTGGCATACCCTTCAAGCGACCGCTGTTCTGACGACCTCCGCGGACCAGCTAAGACGCAGCTGAAGAGGTGCCCCGAGAGGGGAGGCAGCATCAAAGCCTCATGGCACCGCTCTTCCGGCGTCCGGCTAGGGACGCGACATGACTGGCAGGAGACCCCGTACGACGCGACAATACGGAACGCCCTACCGTCAAGCGGCGGCATGATCGCTCTTGGGTGACGCAAGGGTGCTTCAGGACCTGCTAGGCAAGTCGCCCATAGCCGCCTCAACGGGTAGGCCGGGTAGACCGGCCTCAATGTTCAACGTGAAACATTGCGCACGCTGCCTGTGGCACGCAAAGACGGTACTTGCCGAAGCTCTGCTACAGAGACAGGATGATGGACAGCATGGCAAAGCCGGAACCGACCAGCTTTAGGGCGTCCTCACAGCCGCCCTCCGGCGAAGTCCAGACCGTCACAGCCGAACAAGACGCCCTGGATGACCGTGAGACGTCTTCTCCCGCCCAAGTTGCCGCCGCGGCGGTTGTCGATGGCCTCCCCCCTGACCAGCAGGTA
>DAHWQF010001113.1 GCA_027334785.1 Acidimicrobiaceae bacterium | reverse complement strand
CCGCGATACGTGCAGGTAGCCAGGCGATCGCCAGTTGGAGCACGGTCCGGAGGGCGGTCATCGCGAGTGCGGCTATTAGCGCTTCGCGTAGCGCCATATGCAGGTTGAGTGGCCCAGTGGCGACAGCGCGGCCCTTCAGGACCATGGCGGCGGCGATATTTGCCATGAGGGCGAGGATGCTGGCCTCAAGTAGCCCGGCTGCCAGTGAAAGAGCGCCGAGCACTGCGACTGGTAACATGCGGTGGCCCAACATAGGGCGGAGCTTCTGCCAGTCCCGGTAGAGGCTTGTCCTGCGTAGTGTGCGGGACAAGTGGGAGGCGCTGCCCTTCCTTGCTAGGCGCGTGCTCGTGTGCACTTTAGTGGGCACGGGCTGTCCCGAGCGTCTGGTTTGGGGATGGCTGCGCCGGTGCTGGTGGTTGACAGCGCCGCTGGGGCCGCGGGAGGCCTGCAAACAGTGTGGCCGGCCACGTTGAGCTCTTTTCCAGCCGCACTTCGATCGGGACAGACGACTCCCGAGCGAGGAGCTTCTTCGCGAGAGCGACGTTTGCCATGCGGGC
>DAHWQF010001112.1 GCA_027334785.1 Acidimicrobiaceae bacterium | reverse complement strand
CGCCGTTCGATCTCGTCTTCCGAGACGGGCTTCACGAAGCGCCGGACCACTGCACGGTCCTCCCGCGCGAGCAGGCTCAACGAGAAGCCCCCGCCCGCAGCGACGAGCTCGTGGGTCACGGAGGCGGCGTCGACCGCCACCCCGACGAGCTTCGGCTCGACCGCGACCTGGAAGGCGAGGTTCGCGGTCATCAGGTTGACCCTGCCGCCCGCCGCGCTCCCCACCACGTAGAGGCCGCTCGGCATCGCCCACAGCACCCGCCGGCGGAGACGGTCGTCGACAACGTCGGGCACGCCGCCTCCGGCACAGCCCGGCATCAGAGGATCCCTGTTGTGACCGGCAGCACGGTCGTGGTCGTCGTGGGCGGCGTCGTCCCCGTGAGCACCCAGACCCGGCGCAGCACGTCTCCGAAGAGGACCGCCGCCCGGTCCCGGTCGCGTCCGAACGCGCCGAACAGCGGGGCGCTCGCAGCCGGAGACCGGTAGCACGCCTGAGCGGCGTCGTACTCCAGGCCGTAGGCGCGCGCAAGGAGCTGGGTGACCACCGTGTCGGGTGAG
>DAHWQF010001111.1 GCA_027334785.1 Acidimicrobiaceae bacterium | reverse complement strand
CTCCGCTGTGCAACTTTTTGTGCAACAACTGGGCCCAACAAGTCCCAACTCGAGCCCCCTGCACGGTCATACCGGGTACAAAGAGCCTGTTCAGGCCTAGTGTGACCGATGACGACCACTCTGCGTGGCTGACTGTAAATCTGCCGGCTGACGCCTACGGAGGTTCGAATCCTTCCCGGCCCACACCTTCTGACCAGCTCTTTTACTGAGCCGGTCTCCTGTCAGTACCCGCTGGTTCGGCATTGATGCGGTCTATTTGGTGGTTGTTGCCGTCGACCAGGGCGACCCAGGGGCGGGCATGGCCGGGGTCGCGCCGGTCGGCCTCGGAGAACGCCTTGGCGATCACCTCGGCCGCCTCATCGGCAACGCTCGCCGTCAGCCACTTGTGCTCTGCCTCGGGGGCTTTCTTCGGGCCCTCGTCATGGCTGGCCATAACCTCGGCTGGCGTGCGGGGCACCGGCTTCACCGTGTATATGGCCGCCACTTCGGCCATTCGCTTGCGGTTGGCCTTTTCTCCCGGTGAGAGGCGGGTCCTCGGCTTGTGCCCCGCCTTCTTGG
>DAHWQF010001110.1 GCA_027334785.1 Acidimicrobiaceae bacterium | reverse complement strand
CTGCTCCTGGGCCCCGATCCCCGTAAGGGCCCTTTGGTAGACGAGTGTACCGCTATGCCGGGCGACACTGTGCAGCGGGTAGCCTGCCTCGGCGTGGCAGCGCCTTTGGGTCTAGCCGGCGTTGACGGTGCCGGGAGCGCCGCGGTCGACGTGCGTGGCCTCGAGAAGCACTTCGGGGACGTCAAGGCGGTAAAGGGGGTGGACTTCCAGGTTGCCTCGGGGGAAACCTTCGGCTTCCTCGGGCCCAACGGGGCGGGCAAGAGCACCACGATCGGGATGCTTTGCACGCTGGTTAGGCCCACTCGGGGCAGCGCCACGGTGGGGGGCTACGACGTGGTGCGCAGGCGTGAGGAGGTGAGGCGGTCGATCGGTCTCGTGTTCCAGGACCCCACACTCGACAGCTACCTGACGGCCGAGCAGAACCTGCGTTTTCACGCCGAGCTGTACGGGGTGCCCCGTTCGCTCGTGCGCCAGCGGCTCGGGGCTGTGCTCGAGCTCGTTGGCTTGGCCGACAAGGCCAAGACCGAAGTGAAGAACTTCTCCGGAGGCATGAAGCGA
>DAHWQF010000110.1 GCA_027334785.1 Acidimicrobiaceae bacterium | reverse complement strand
GAGCGTGAGCAGCGCCGGAGGAAAGCCGCTCGCACGCAGCACCCGGCGCACGTCCTCGACGAAGGACGGCTCGCCGAGCTGGCACGCCGAGACGTTGACGGACACGGGCACGTCCCGGCCGCCGGCCCGCCACGCTGCGCCTTGGCGGCACGCCTCCCCGAGCACCCAGCGGCCGACCGAGACGATGAGCCCGATCACCCCCGACAAGGTGAGCGCAAGGCCGGAGGTCGCTGACAGCAACGTGGTGATGGCGTAAAGCAGGGCCCCCGATATGCAGATGCCGAGCACTACTACGAGCCCGAGCGCCCGGTAGTAGATGACCAGGTAAAGGATCACGAGCAGCACGGCCACCGCACCGGCTATGGCGCCGGCCCGGAGCGACTGCGTGCCTATGGTCGGCGAGACGTTGTCGATCGTCTGGGTAACGAGGCGGACCGGGAGCGAGCCGTAATTGAGGGCGTCAGCCAGGGACTGGGCCTCTTGGGCGGTGAAGGGGTTAGCCGCCGAACCGTTGATGGTGGCCGCCCCGTTGTAGGAGCTCGCCTCTATGGCCGGCGCCGACTCGACCACCCCGTCGAGCTCGATCGCCTGCAGCGCGCAGTAGGGCGGGTTGGACTTGTTCTGCAGGTAGCAGGCGTAGTGCTGGGCGGCGTGCTGGTTGAACTCAGTCGACCCCTTGCTCGTGAAGTTGAGGTTTACCTCCCACTGGCTCGTCTGGGTGTTGACAAACGCAGCAGCATTTTTCACGATCGACCCGGTCATCTCGGCCGGCCCGAGCACGTAGCGGGAATCGGGCGTGTACTTGCCCTTCGCGTAATCGGCGTAGTAGGGGAGCACGACGGTCGAGTTTTTGTTGTCCCACGCCGGCGGGGTAAGCCCGTGGCTGTCCCCGTGGGGCGGCATGTAGGACTCCTGCTGGGTGGTTGAAAGGCTGCAAATGTGGTCGGCGAGGGTGGTAGTCGTGGTGGTGCTCGGCACCGTCGTGGTCGTGCTCGGGACAGTTGCCGTGCTGCCAGCGGGCTGGGCGCCCCCCTTGGCGCGGGTAGCCTTGGCCGTGGAGGCAGCCTTAGCGGTGGTCGTCGGCACCTTGGTCCCCGCCGCAGTGGTGCCGCCCCCGCCCTTGTTGCTAGCGGCGAGGTAGCGCACCGCCGAGTCGAGACGCGCCCCGCCGAGCCCGGCCCCCGCCGCCGACTTGTGCGGGAGCGACGTGGCCGGGTTCTTAGCCTTCGCGGGCGCGGTCGTGGTGCCCGTAGTGGTCTTCCCCGCCGTGGTCGAGGTCGTCGGGGGTAGGTACGGGGCGATGATGCAGACCACCGGCCGGAAGAAGAGCTGCGCCGTCTGGCCGAGCTCGGACAGGACCTGGGTGTCGTTCTTGGCCCCGGGCAGCTCTATCACGATGTCGTTGCCCTGCTTGGTCACCGAGGCGTTGGAGATGCCGTAGCCGTTGACGCGGTTGTTGATGATGGTGACGGCCTCTTGCAGGGTCGTCGAGCTCGTGTTTTTGGTGTGGGGCTGGAGGACGACCTCTACACCGCCCTTCAGGTCGAGCCCGAGCAAAGGCGCCTTCCCCGAGAGGAAGGTGGCGCCCACCGAAACCAAGGCAACGACCAGGATGGTGGAGAGGGACCAGACAAGCGTCCTCGGGTTCACGTTGCCGGCTGCTCCTGCCTATGCTTCCTTGCTGCTCCCACCGGCGGTGTTACCGCCTGCGGACGGCCAAGCCTCGGTCGTGTCCTCCCCGCTTTCGCCACCCGTCGGCCAGGCCTCGTCTCCCTCGGTGCCCTCGCCGGCCGAAACCCACGCGTCGCTCTCCCCCTCCTCGCCGGCTTCGTCCTCGTCAAAGCCCACGCCGGTCGTGCTCCCAGCACTCGAACTAGCCCTGCCATTGGCGGCCGCCGCCCCCCGGCTCATGCCGCTCGTCCCAAGGCCTCCCCCGCCAGCCGCTCCCCCGCCCATGGCACCGCCGAAGAGCCCGCCGCTCCGGCGCGCCTGGTTGGCGAGGTAAGCCGAGCGCAGCTGCACGGCCTGCGGTACGAACGAGATGACCACGCCATCTGAGACCTCGACGTCCACCTCGTCGTCCCCGAGGCGCGACACGCGGCCCATCATGCCACCCGCGACCACCTCGTCGCCGACCCCAAAGGTGCGGCTCTGCCGCATCGCCTGCATGCGCCGGCGCTGGTTGGGCCGGATCAGGAAGAAGTAGAGGAGGACGAACAGCACGATGATGACGAGGAGGAACTCCGAGCCGCTGCCCGACGAAGTGGACTTTGCCGTTGTTGTCGTCTTGCTGGCCGCGCTGGCAACAGCGAGCCACGATGGTGAACTGGTTATGAAATGCATATGAACTCCGTGCCGTCCGGGCACCGCAAAGTTAGCTTGGCCCCTTGGCTTGGGAGCCTGACATAAGCGGAGGCCAGCCTAGCGGCTCGGGCCGGACATCGTGACGCGCGCCCGAGGAGGGCGGGGAAGCCCAGCTCTCGGCCACCTCGGCGGCCAGCTCGACGAGCGAGCCGGCCAGGACCGCTTCACGCGCCCGCCTCACCAGCCGCATCAGCCAGGCCAGGTTGTGCAGGCTGAGCAGCCGGCCCGCGCTAGGCTCCCCCACGTTGAACAGGTGGCGCAGGTACCCCCGGCTGTAGCGCCTGCACACCGGGCAGCTGCACACTGGGTCGACCGGGCCCCCGTCCGTGGCGAAGCGGCTCGCCTTGACCGCCAGCTTGCCACCGCTCGTGAGGGCTGTCCCGTGGCGCCCTAGGCGGGTGGGCAGCACGCAGTCGAACATGTCGACCCCGAGGCCTATGGCCCTCACCAGCGTGTAGGGGTCGCCCACGCCCATTAGGTAACGGGGCCTGTCCGCCGGCAGCGGCCCGAGGGCGGCGGACAGGGCGGCGAAGGTCTCGGCCGGCGCTTCCCCGACCGAGAGGCCCCCGATCCCATAGCCGTCGAAACCCATCTCCCCCAGGCGCCTCGCGTAGGCCTCCCGCAGGTCCACTTCGGTGCCACCCTGCACGATCCCGAACAGGAGCTGGCCGGGGCGGTTGTGAGCCACCAGCGAGCGCTCAGCCCAGGCCAGGGTGCGCTCCCCCGCCTCCACCACGGCCTGGCGCGTCGCGGGCAGCGAGAGGCATACGTCCAGCACCATGGCAATGTCCGAACTGAGCGCCTCCTGCGCCTCGACCGCCCCTTCGGGCGAGAGCCTCTGCCAGGAGCCGTCGTAGGCCGAACGGAACTCGACGCCCTCATCGTCGACCAAACACGGCAAAGACATCACCTGGTAGCCGCCCGAATCGGTAAGGAAGTTCCCCGGCCACCCAGTAAAGCCGTGCAGCCCTCCAAGGGAGGCCACTACCTTCGCCCCGGGGCGCAGCATCAGGTGGTAGGTGTTCGCCAGCACGACCTCCGCCCCGAGGCCGTCGAGGTCCTCGGCCGACAGCAGGCGCACCGCGCCCCGAGAACCGACCGGCATGAAGCAAGGCGTAGCGAACCGGCCCCTAGCGGTGACAACCCAGCCCGCCCGGGCAGCCCCGTCGGTGCCCTCCAGCTCGAAAGCCACCCCTCTAGCCTCGCCCCACGACCATCGCGTCACCGAAAGACAAAAATCGGTAGCCCTCGGCCAGCGCTAGGGCGTAGAGGCTCCGCCAGCGCTCGCCGGCGAAGGCCTCCAGTAAGACGAGGAGCGTGCTCCTGGGCTGGTGGAAGTTGGTCATGAGCACGTCAACGACCGAGAAAGGGTGGCCCGGTCGTATGTACAGTTCGGTCCTGCCTTGGAGGGACCCGGTGGCGCCGGCCGATTCCAAGGCCCGCACGGCGGTCGTGCCGATGGCCACTACCCGGCCCCCATTTCGTCTCGCCTCCTGGCAGGCCCCCCAGGTGGCCTCGGGGACGAAGTAGCGCTCGGCGTGCATATCGTGCTCCTCGACCTGGTCAGCCTTGATGGGCTTGAAGGTGCCTGGCCCCACCGCGAGGTCCACGGGCACGACCCGGACGCCCCGCTGGCGGCAAGCGGCCAGCACGCCGGGGGTCAGGTGCAAGCCCGCCGTCGGTGCAGCCACGCTGCCCGGGCGTTCCGAGTAAACGGTCTGGTAGCGCTCGGGGTCGGAGAGAGGTTCGTGTATGTAGGGAGGCAAGGCCAGCTCCCCGAAGGCGGACAGGTCTTCAACTAGGCCAGTGACTTCTCGGTTGCCGTTGGGCAGCCGCCGGCCAACCTCGATGACGGGCACCCCCGGCGACGCCAACAGGACCGTCCCGGGGGGCAGGCGCCGGCCTGGGCGGACCATGGCCTCCCAACGCCCCGGCGGCCCGGGCAGGGGCTCCACCAGCAGCACCTCCGCTGCTCCCCCGGTCCGCTTGCGGAGAACGAGGCGCGCCGGCACCACCCGTGAAGTGTTGACGACAACCACGTCGCCCTCGCCGAGAAGCCCGGGCAGGTCGGCCACCAGCAAGTGCTCGGGAGGGTCCCGGAGGGCGTTCAGGAGCCGCGCCGAGTCGCGTGGTTCGGCCGGGACCTGGGCAATGGCCTCTGTGGGGAGGGGGTAGTCGGGGACGTCCATCGTCTTGGCTGACGTTCACTCGCCGGCGCCTGGGTGGGCCGGCAGCGCGTTCCGTCGGTGCCGAGCGTACCGACGCCAGGCGCGCCCAGTTGCGGCGGACATGCTCTTCTCGGTGCGACCAGACGTTCTTGGTACTGTCAGGCGCCCTCTTGGCACGCGGACCGCACCGAGAACGTGGAAACGCACCCAGTAGACGGCCCACCCCACCCCACACGGCCTGGCCGAGCGCACGTGCCGGCACCACGTCCCCGTCTTTCTCCCCCGGCCCAGCGCACGTGCCGGCACCCACGTCCCCGTCTTTCTCCCCTGGCCGGCACGTCTCGTGCGTAGAGGCTTCACCAGGGACTCCGCCGACCCCCGCACCAGGCTGTGCTAACCCCTTGCACCGTTTGCACGTCCCTGCTAGTTTCTCGAGTCGCATTGGGAGCGCTCCCATGCATGGCGAGAACGGGGGGACGAGATGAAAGGACGGCTTCGTATCGTGACGCGCTCTGACAGCAACGTGGCACCGACCAGAAACGGCCCACGGCCCCGCCGGCGCAGGCACCTTTCCGGCCCTGCGGCTGCGGGCGCGGCGGCCCTCGTGGCGCTCTTCGCTTCCCCGGTGGCGGCTCAACTGCAGGCACCCGCCACGGCGCACCACGGGGCCCTGCAGTCGGATGCCCAGGCACCCACCATCGACTGGGCTCTCTCCGGCCAGGCAACGGCCGAAGCGTCTCAGTCCACCACCCCGCCCTCCAACGCGATCGACGGCGACGCCGCGACCTCCTGGTGTACCGCCTCGTGGCCCGACACTTTGACGGTGGACCTCGGCCAGGTGCGCCAGCTGGACGGCATCGGCATAACCCTCGACAACTCGAGTTCCTCGGCGCGCGCCTCTTTGTCCATTGCCACCGCGGCGGGGCAGTGGCAGCCGGTGGCGACGGCACAGAGCATCGCCCTCGACCCGGGCAACCCCATGTACGTCCCGCTCGCACCCGCCGGCACGAGCGGCGGCCTCCCCGGGCAAAGTGCCGGCACCATCACGCCGGGCGGCCCCACAGGCGGGGCCTCGCCAGGCGTGGTACCGGTGCGCTACGCGGAACTCACGGTCTGGGACAGTGGGAGTGCCCCGGTTTGCGTGGGGGAGTTCAGGCTCTTGGGCCCGGGCCCGGCCGCCGCCGGCATGATGCTCGGAGCCGATATGTCCTTCACGGCCCAGGAACTGGCCGCGGGCAACACCTTCAGCGACGCCGGCGTGACGGCCAACCCGATCTCCATCCTCGCGGACCACGGGGCCGGCTGGGCCCGCCTGCGCCTCTGGGTGAACCCCCCTTCGGGCTACAGCGACCTCGCGACCGACCTCGCGCTCGCCAAGACCATAAAGCAGGCCGGCCTCAAGCTGTTCTTGGACATCCACTACTCCGACTTTTGGGCCGACCCCGGGAAGCAGTGCATCCCGGCCGGCTGGCCCGACACCTTCCCCGCACTGCCTGAAAAGGTCCAGTCCTACACCCAGCAGGTCGTATCGGCCTTTGCTGCACAGGGGACGCCAGTTGACATGGTGTCGATCGGCAACGAGGTCACAAACGGGATGCTCTGGTCCTACGACTCGGCGGCCGCAGGCAACTGGGTGGACTTCGGCTGCAAGGGCACACCCGGGCAGGGGGGCTACCTCGACTGGTCCGGCAACACCTCGGCCACCGGCTGGGCGAACTTCACCCAGTTGTTGAAGGCAGGCATCGCCGGCGCCCAAACGGCCAACCCCCCGGGCCACAAGCTGCTCATCGCCATCCACACCGACCTCGGCGGTGGCGAGACCCCCTACGGGGCCAACGACACCGAAAAGAGCCAGTACTTCTACTCCCAGCTCGAGGCCTACGGCGTCCCCTTCGACGTGATAGCCCTTTCGTATTACCCCGAGTACCAAGGGTCGCTCTCGGGGATGCGGGCGACGGTGGACAACCTGGCTACCACGATCAAGAAGCCGATCGTGATCGCCGAGACCCAGTACGCCTGGACCCTAGCCAACGGCGACGCCCTGGGAAACGACACCTGGCAGCCCAGCAACTTGACCGACGGCTACCCAGCCAGCCCCGGCGGCCAGATCTCCTTCATAAACGACGAGCTCTCCATCCTCGCCGCCGCTCCGGACGGCTTGGGCGCCGGCCTCTTTTGGTGGGAGCCGGAGTGGATCCCCGGTGTCTCCTGGGCGCCCAACGCCAGCCCTCCGGGCACTCCGGACGACAACATGACCCTTTTCGACTTCCAAGGCAGGGCGCTGCCTTCGATCACAATATTCCAGGACCCGGTAAGCACCTGTACGAGCTACGACCCCTACGAGGTCCCCTGCGTGGTCCCCTGACGACCGCTGTACCGCCACGGGCAACCTGCGCCCGGTTGCCACCGCGATCTCTGATCGAGGGAGACGGCGTCTTCACCGCCGGCAGCCGGGCGAAGGTTCCTGGAAAGCACCAAATGGCCCTCAGCGGGAGTCCTGGCGTGAACCGCTATGACGAGCTACGAGGTCCGGGTCGCCCTGTGCCCTGTAAGGAAGTCCTGCCCGACGCCGGCCTGAAGCGTGTGGTTGGGCCGGATCCAACAACAGCAGCCGGCCGTTGGGCAGGAATTAACTACGCCTGGCGCATGTAAATCCGCCCCAGCGCTTTTAGGCAAGGCCTGAAACGTTGTTAACCTCCTCCCTGCACCGCCCCTGGGGAGAGCGTTGGGCGACTTTTCTGACAACTCGTCGCAGGACCGCCCGCCCGGCCCGGCGGCAAATAGTGCCCTTATTGGCTCCATTCCTTCGCTATCTTGGCCGCAACAGCACGAAGAAGCGGCACGGCTTTATGGATCATGGCGTCATCCATACGACCCACCGGTCCGGACATGGAAACCGCGGCTCGGAGCGCCTCGCCTGGCAAGGCAACAGCTACGCAGCGCACGGCATCTTCCTGCTCTCCATTGTCAAGCGCATAGCCTTGTTGTCGCACCTTCTCAAGTTCTGTCAGCATCTCGGGCAGACCTGTGATCGTGTTGGTGGTGTAAGCAGGCAGACCTGAACGGTGCAGTAGCGCGAGAGCCTCCTGCTCCGGTAGATGAGCCAACATAACTTTGCCAACCGCCGTGCAGTGCACCCCGGCCCGGCGACCGACCTCGGTGAACATGCGCATCGAGTGCTTACCCGGCACGTGGGCGACATATAGGACTTCGTCGGAGTCGAGCACGGCCACATTAGTGCTCTCGCCCAAGCGTTCAACCAACTCTCGCAGGTAAGGCGCGGACCATCTCCCGATCAGTGCAGTTGCCGTTTCTCCCAGCCTAGCCAGACGGGGCCCAAGGGCGTACCCTCGCGATGGTCCTTGGCGGACATAACCAAGCCCAACTAACGTTTGAAGCAATCGGTGGATCGTGGGAAGCGGCAAGCCGGACTCGAGGTGAAGCTCCGACAGACTAGCGACCCCGCCGGCATCTGCCATTGCCTCGAGCAGCCCGAACGCGCGACAGAGCGACTGGACGTTACTGGGACGGAGCCCTCCGTCATCCGACGCCTCAGCTGAACCCTTGTACCTCTTCTCGGTCGCCCTCAGTCCTGTGCTCCCATCTCCGTTGCAGGCCCACCATGCTAGCTGCGCGGGCTCATGTCGAACCTCCTGACGTGGCCCTCCAAGGCGTAATGGTGTCCGCCCGCTCCGGGTCGAACTCAATCCCGAAACCTGGCTCAGTTGGCAGCGGGAACCCACCCTCGCTCGGCACCGGAGCTGAGCGCTCGAAGTAGTGCCTCTGCGGCATCACGCTGACCAGGTACTCGACCATCGGGCACACGGCCGGAGACTGGCTCGCCACCACGTGCAGAGCCGCGTGCAGTCCGTGACCGTGCGGTACCACAGGCACGCCAAATGTCTCCGCCAGCGCACAAATGCGTACCAACTCCGTGACCCCTCCGCACCACTCCGGGTCGGTCTGTAGGATCGCCAGCGAGCCGTCCTGCAGGAAGGGCAGGACTTCAAAGCGATCATAGAGGTGCTCGCCACCGGCAATGGGCACGCGCACCGACCGCCGAAGCTCGCAGTACGCGCGGTACGCCCCCGGGGCCACTGGCTCCTCGAGCCAATATGGTGAGAACCCCTCAACCGCCTCCGCCCAAGCGCGCGCATAGCGAACGTCCCAGCTCATAAAGGCGTCGAACATTAGTGGGTAGTGCGGCCCTAGCACAGCGCGCAGCCTCTCCACTAGGGCCACATTTGCCGCGAACCCCGTCGCGCCGTCAGCGGGACCGTGGGCAAAAAACCACTTCTGGGCCGCGTACCCCTGCTCCGCGAGCGCCCCTGTCGCACCCTCCAGGCTACCCTCCGCGTGCGACAACCCGAGCGTACTGGCGTAGGCGGGCACAACACCCCTCGCAGCGCCGCCAAGCAACTGCCAAACAGGTGCGCCAAAAGCCCGTCCGCGTAGGTCCCAGAGTGCATTGTCGATAGCGCTGATAGCCATCTTCAGATGCCCATGACGAGCGTGGCGGTCACGCCGCTGCAACTTGTCCCAAGTCGCCGACCCTCCAAGGGCATCGTGCCCTACCAGCCAGCGCCCGAGTTCGCTAACGATGGGACGCGCTGCCTCTTCGTCGATCGGGCCGTAACGGCCGCGCAGCCCGTTGCTAGCCGTCACCT
>DAHWQF010001109.1 GCA_027334785.1 Acidimicrobiaceae bacterium | reverse complement strand
CGAGCCGGCCCACTCGTCGGACGACGAGAGCCACGAGGTCCCGCTCGTAACTCCCTGTCCCAGTCATGGCAGGCAACCATAACGGACATGCCCTCTGAGCTGGGGGAACTATCTCGTGAGTTCAGTTAATAGGTAGGGCGTGGAGGTTGAAGCTGATGCCGGTGCGCTCCCTGAGCCGGCCGACCAGCTTGTGCACCGCCTGGTAGCAAAGTGGCGCCCCTCGGGGCTCGGCAAAGAGGTTCACGAACACGTAGTCGCTGTCGGTCTCGCCGTACTCGTCGAACATGTAGGTGCTGTAGAGGCGCACGAGACCGGCCGAGACCGGCAGCGTGGCGGGGCCCAAAGTCTTGGCGCGAGCGCCGTTTTGGTTCCCGTCCCGGGGCACGATGTGCACCTCCCGGCGGTGGGAGACGAAGTCTGAGTGGCGGAGCCCCAAGGCTTGCCCGGCTCTCATCCCGGTCTCCGCGAGCAGGCATATGAAGAAGCGGTCCCGCAGGTGCTCGCAGGCACAGACGATCGCGAGCACCTGCTCCTCGCTCAAGGTGCGCGGCAACCTGCG
>DAHWQF010001108.1 GCA_027334785.1 Acidimicrobiaceae bacterium | reverse complement strand
CGAGACGACCGCACGCGTGCTCGCCGAAGGCCTGGGCCTGCTCGGCATCGAGGCGCCGGAGCGCATGTGAGCGCAGCGCGGTGACGGTGACGAGAGGTCGCCCGAGTGACATGGCGACGTCCCGACACGACGTGCACATGGAGTAGCGCCCTGCCGCCGGGCGCTTGCAGATCTCAGCGAAGCTGCACCTCGTCGAGGAGGTCGTCACGCCAGTAGTCGAAGCGCTCTTCGGGAAGGAGGAGTGCGTGCGTCGGCTCGAGCGCCTCCACGAAGCTCCTGTCGTGGCTCACGACCACGACCGTGCCCGGCCACGCGCTGAGCATCGAGGCGACAGCCTCGACGGACGGCGGGTCGAGGTTGTTGGTCGGCTCGTCGAGCACGAGAACGTTCGCCCAACCGGCCGCGAGCATCGCCAACCCGAGCTTGGCGCGTTCGCCCCCCGACAGGCTGCCCGCGAGCTGCGTGGCGAGCTCTCCGGAGAGCCCGAACGAGCCGAGCAGCGCGCGCCGGTCCGCCTCGGCGACGAGGAAGGTGTCGTCGATGTTGTCGATCGCGCGCTT
>DAHWQF010001107.1 GCA_027334785.1 Acidimicrobiaceae bacterium | reverse complement strand
CGTGATACCTGCCCGGTCAGCTGGGACGCCGGTGTCCTGACGGGCGCCTGCCTCGGACAGGCAGAGCAGATTCACATTCGGACACGAGCCAGGGCACCCACACCTCCCGCTACGCCTTCACCCCCGGCCCGGCATCGCCGATGCCACCCGCGAGGGCTACCTGATGACGGAGGCTGCCACCGGCCACAAACAGCGTGGCCGTGCCAGCCTTATGCGGCGTGGAGCTTCAGGGTCACTATCTCGAAAGGCCGGAGGTCGAGGTCGAGGTGTGCCACCCCGTCGGTGGCGTGCACAGCTACGCTCTCCCCCTCGCGCTCGAGCAAGTCTGCCCGGTTCGCGCTCGCTACGGGGAAAGCGAGGTCGACACCTACCGGGCCTCGCGAGCCGTGCGCCTCGTAGAAGCGCATCACGACGCCGTCGTCGTCTTCGGCCCGCTTCAGGGCCGAGAGCACCACGCCGGGGCGGTCGAAGCGAACCGAAGAGAAGGTGGCCGGCCTCCCACCCTGGCCGGTGCCGCCAGGGGCAGCGCTGGCCACGAGCGGGACGTTCAGGGCGAGGCC
>DAHWQF010001106.1 GCA_027334785.1 Acidimicrobiaceae bacterium | reverse complement strand
GGCCCATCAGACCGACACCCTGTCCAAGGACGCAGAGATATTGGTGCCCCGGCACCAACTAGACGCAGAGATATTGGTGCTCCGGCACCAACTAGCAGTGCTGCGCCGCCAGGTCGCCCGCCCCCGCTTCACCTGGGCGGATCGCGCGCTCGTCGCGCTGCTCGCTGGTCTCGTGCCAAAAGACCGCTGGTCGGCGTTCCTCGTCACGCCGAAGACGATCCTCGACTGGCATCGCCGTCTCCTGGCTCGACGCTGGACCTATCCCCACCGACGACCCGGGCTACCGAGTGGTCGCCTGAGCTGGGTGGATGGATTTTCGGCACCCACACGCGTGGAGGGCGCGGCATTCGGCGCCCACCGTGCCCCCAGCGCGTCGCCCGCGTGCAGACGGTCTACGAGTGCACATCGTGTGAGGCCACTACCTCGGGGAGCAGCGATGCGAGACCTGCAACCTGTTCTGTCGCTCGCTCGGTCCAGGGGCCACGTGCCCAAGCTGTGAGGAACCCGTCGCCATCTCGGAACTGCTCCAGGCGCGATGAACGCACGCCTCGGCGCCGCCAT
>DAHWQF010001105.1 GCA_027334785.1 Acidimicrobiaceae bacterium | reverse complement strand
TTACAAGAATTACGATCCTCGCGCCAAAATCATCCGGAGCATGACCTACAAGGTTCTTGAAAATCTCGGTCACCGTCCGGATCCTCTACTCGATCTTGCCATGAAGTTGGAGGAAATCGCACTCCGGGACGACTACTTTATTGAGCGAAAGTTGTACCCGAACGTCGACTTCTACTCGGGGATCATCTACCGCGCTCTCGGGATTCCCACCAGCATGTTTACCGTGATGTTTGCGATTGCCCGTTCCGTCGGCTGGGTAGCCCACTGGTGTGAGATGGTCAACGACCCCGAACAACGATTGGGCCGTCCCCGCCAACTCTACATCGGACCCGGACGTCGCGACTATGTGGAGCGGTCTCAACGCTCGGGAAAATCCTGAGGGCCAGAAAAGGTTTCCTCTGGGGCTGAACGTCCTATCAGTTGACCAAGCTCACGGCGACCGATCCTCCGCATAGGTCGACCATCGACCGGCGAGAGGGGGGCCTGTCGGATATCATCGGCTTCAAAAACAGTGAGGTGAATCGGCGGGTTTTCCTGCTCCAAGCGGTAAACTGGAAAGAC
>DAHWQF010001104.1:284-561 GCA_027334785.1 Acidimicrobiaceae bacterium | reverse complement strand
ACACTCAATGGGGAATAGATATTGGTCAGCTTGTTCCTCCGTTCATTGAGTATCGCAATGGCAAAATCCAGTTCACTCATTTTGTCCATCTGTTTCATTGTCCATATTTCCATTTTTTCATCTCCTCGCACCTTCATGGTGCGGGTACCAAAATAATTAAAAAAAATCACTCAAATTCTACACCGAACATGGATGCAATCTCATTGATCTCATCCTGTTCAAGGTAATCTGAGTATTGTTCAAGTGTTGCTTCAGCTCCATCTTTCCCCTCACCGAG
>DAHWQF010001104.1:0-274 GCA_027334785.1 Acidimicrobiaceae bacterium | reverse complement strand
ACACTCAATGGGGAATAGACATTGGTCAGCTTGTTCCTCCGTTCATTGAGTATCGCAATGGCAAAATCCAGTTCACTCATTTTGTCCATCTGTTTCATTGTCCATATTTCCATTTTTTCATCTCCTCGCACCTTCATGGTGCGGGTACCAAAATAATTAAAAAATTACTGCTCCATCCTTGGAGCAAGCAGGCAAACTATGGATGTGTCAGACATTCCACTGACTAAAAACTCCATCTGCAATGGATAGTCATTGTTGAATGACATCTTGACCT
>DAHWQF010001103.1 GCA_027334785.1 Acidimicrobiaceae bacterium | reverse complement strand
ACCCGGGCGTGAGCAACCCCAGCCTCTCAGACGTCAAGGTCGGCGACCTCGTGCTGGTCCGCGGCACACAGGCCGGGTTGGTGTCGGGCGCCCTGACGATCGACGCGACTTTGGTCTTCATACCGCTCGTGAGCCACGTGGGCATGGTGGGCAACTTGAGCGTGGGCGGCTTTACGCTGACTTCGGCGAGTTCGACGGTGCCGGTCACCGTGGACGTGACATCGACTACGAGGTACAAGGTGCCTGGAGTGCGTTCGGCGAGCATCGCCAACTTGGCCAACGGCGACATGGCCAGAGTGGTCGGCAACCAGGAGGGCACTGGCACCATCAGCGCGATCCTGGTCACGGTCCTGGGTGAAAGCCACTTCCGCGGCCACCAGTACGGTCGCGGTGGGGACGACGGGTTTGCCGGCTCCAGCGGCGGCCCGTCGGGCGCGGGCGGCGGGTTCACCGGCGGCTCGGGCCACGGCGGTCACCAAGGTGGCGACCACAACCACGGTGACGGGCAGGTTGGCGGCCGTGGTGACCACAGCGGGCACTGAGCCGTTGTGAGATAACACAA
>DAHWQF010001102.1 GCA_027334785.1 Acidimicrobiaceae bacterium | reverse complement strand
TGGAAGCCGCGGATCGACGAGCCGTCGAAGCCGTGGCCGTCCTCGAACGAGCTCTCGGTGAGCTCGTGGGTCGGTACGGAGAAGTGCTGCATGAGCCCGGGCAGGTCCGAGAAGCGGAAGTCGACGATCTCGACCCCTTCTCGCTGGGCCAGCGACAGGACCTCCTCTGGCGTGCGCCTCTCGAGGGCCAAGGTGGGTTCCTTTCTTCTTGATCGAGCTAACAGCGCCGGCCGGCGCCGCGGCAGTGCCAAAACTGGCCCAGGTGCGTGACCGGCGTGTTGCTCTTTTGTGAACTCTGTGTAAACGGCGCAGGTGGCGAGCCGGATGTGCCAGCACGCCGCCCACTCCCGCCCTATCGTGGCATACGACGCCAAGCCGCACCAGGCCGCACCTGGCTCGAGCGCCCCGGGCGGGTCAGGTGCCTCTCATGGGCGGCCGAGGAGGGACATGGACTCGCAGAAGGATTACGTACTACGGACTGTGGAGGAGCGGGGCATCCGCTTCGTCCAGCTGTGGTTCACCGACGTGCTCGGCATCCCCAAGGCCTTCAACGTCACGCCGG
>DAHWQF010001101.1 GCA_027334785.1 Acidimicrobiaceae bacterium | reverse complement strand
ACCTCTACGCGTCCGAGCGATACGCACGCCTCGGGCATTGGTTACCGTCTTGAGCGAGAGACATAGTTGATGCCGAGTGCGAGGTGGGCCAAGGCGGTGCTGTCATTGCCAACCTTCACACTGGCGCCTGCTCTACAATGGACCAGACTGCGTGCCCGAACGTCTGGGCCGGGTCCCACCGTGCTCATGGATGGGGTGTGAACGTTATTACCACGGCTCACGTTTGATTATGCGGCCTTTGGTGCCATCCTCGCCGCCGAGGTGCGTGCATCTCCCGCCCACCAATGTCTACACCTCAGCCCTGGGGGCCTCGCCCGCCTATTGCGTCCTGGTCACCGCCTACTCCTGACGACTTCAAACCCCAGCGACGTTAAGGGCCGTCTCCGGCACGAGAGCATCGTGGGCAGTGCACCCGTTTTCCACCATCATCCGGGCGATTTGGAAACACGCGCTTCAGCCGCCCGGCTTTCGTCATATCCACCTCCACGACTTTGGGAAAACGACACGATACATGGGGCGCAAGACGCCACTGGGCCTCTACGGAACTATCTACTCGTACTCGA
>DAHWQF010001100.1 GCA_027334785.1 Acidimicrobiaceae bacterium | reverse complement strand
GACGTGGGCCAGTCCGTACCAAGACCATCTCGTGCCGCGGACGACGATCTGAGCCTCGATCTCGTCGGCCACAGCGAAGCTGTTGACGCTGAGCGCTCCGGACCGCTCAAACCCGGGGATGACGCGATAGGCGGGGGCGTTGGCGAGGGCGAGCTTCAAGGCATTGACGACGTCGCTGTCCTGGGTCATGCGCAGCAGGAGCTGGTCACCGTCGTCGATGCGGTGATCTGCGCGCACCACGACCCGCAGAGTCACGACCTTGTACCTCCGGTGACGACCACGCTCGGTCCGCCTCCTCCGCAAGACCCTACCCCGCCGTGGCTACTGAGTGCCGTTTCTGCTAGCGGAGTTGGCAATCACGGCCTTCGCCTGACCAGAACCGCCGGTGGACGCTCCGTACGAGAAGCGCCTCAAGGCCGAGAGTACCGCCTCTGGTGCTTCTCGGCACTTTCTTCGTCTATCCTACGGATTGGTCGATGGCCGACCAAGGTGGTCCGAGACACCTGGGGGTCGTGGCAATGCGACGGGAGTGGGGGCCCGAGGACCTGGTGGCGTGGCCTACC
>DAHWQF010000010.1:18094-19474 GCA_027334785.1 Acidimicrobiaceae bacterium | reverse complement strand
TCCTACGGGGTTGGGGCAACTACTTCCGCACCGGGAATGCGTCCATCAAGTTCTGCGAGATCGACAAGTACGTGTGGTGGCGGCTGTTCCGCTTGCTCGTGAAGAAGCGAGGCCGCAACGTGCGTGCCGGTCAAGCAGACCGCTGGACGTCAGCCTGGTTCCACGACCAGGGCCTGTACCACTTGCACGGAACCATCCGATACCCAAAGGCAGCGTAACCATGTCAAGAAGACCGTCGGTAAGCCGTATGCGGGAAAACCGCACGTACGGATTGAAAGGGGGATGGGGAACCGGGCTCGCAAGAGCACCGCGCCCCTGACTACCAATGAGTGTATCTGTCACGGTTCGGGACGTGCCGGAGAAGGTCAGGGATGAGCTGGCGGCTCGCGCGGCTCGCGCCGGTAAGTCGTTGCAGGAGTACCTGCGCGGCATGCTCGTCGACAGCGCCTCACGGCCCTCGGTCGACGACGTCATCGCTCGCGCCCGCACCCGGGTCGATGCCACCGGCGTGCGAGTCGACGCCGAGTCGATCCTGGCCGCTCGTGACGCCGATCGCCGGTGAGGACGAGGGTCGTCTGCGACGCCTCCGCCGCGGTCGCTCTGCTGCTGGACGCCGGCCCCGATGGGAGCTGGGCCACCAAGGCTCTTACCGGAGCCGATCTTGCTGTTCCTAGCCTGTTCCCCTTCGAGGCGGCCAACATCATCCGTCGTCATGAGCTCGCCGAGCTCATCAACGTCGACCAGGCCGCCCAGGCCCATTCGGACCTGCTCGACCTGCCGATCGAGCAATGGCCCTACGAGGCCTTGGCGGCAAGAGCCTGGGAACTTCGCCGAAACCTGATTAGCTACGACGCCAGCTACGTCGCACTAGCCGAACTCCTCGAGGTGACGCTCGTGACGCTTGACCGCAGCATTGGCCGTGCGCCAGACCTGCGCTGCACGGTCGCATCACCCTAAAGAACGTTCCCTCACCGGCACGTCAACGGGCCCGCCCGTGGAGCAGGTGGGGCCCCTAGCGGCCGCCTCGGTGCAACCCGGCCCGACGAGGGCGCACGCCGGCGCTTGGTCGCCTGGTGCATCCAACCGGCCCCGTGGCTGGCCTCTCCCCTACCGGTGTCACCTCTGCATCGCTCATGACTTCATTCTACCGTTCGTGCGTGCGTTCGTCAATAGCGTACGTGCGTACGTACGTGCGAATTGAAGGGGAGGAGGTAGGTGCCACGAGAATCGCCTGAAGGGAGGCAAATCCCAAAGGGTCAGTAAGTCAGTAAGTCAGTGCCGGCCGAGCGCAAGCGGCGCATTACATCAGATCTGTTATATTGGTTCCTGTGGCGCTGAACCGGGCTTACTCACCCGGGTTCCAGCCCTGGTTGGACCGGC
>DAHWQF010000010.1:0-18046 GCA_027334785.1 Acidimicrobiaceae bacterium | reverse complement strand
TGGAGTACGGGCGAGACGCCGCTCTCCCGTACGTCCGTCACCGTGTCCAGTCAAGCGCCCACTTCCCCAACATGAGCGAGGTCCGCACCGAGTCCCAAGCCGAAGGCCGCCGTTGGGTCATACGTGTGCTGGCGTGCTTCGCTAACCGCGACCAGGTCGTCGCCTTTTGCGTCGCCGGCGACAAAGCGACCTGGGAGGCACGCCACCCAGGCGAGGACTGGTACGAGGCCCACGTGCCAGTGGCCGACCAGGTGTTCAACATGATGAGAAAGGAGCGAGGATGGCAATGAGCAAGGCTAAAACACTGAAGGCGCCTCAGGACTGGGAACCAGGGGATTGGCTCGAGGCTGCTGGCGCGGGCGATGTCGTCGAGCGCCGGCCGGAGGAGCTCTTTACTCACCCAGCGGGCCCTTCCTTCGACACCCACCTAAGAGTAGCCGCCGAGCGGCGCGCCTTGGAGCAGGAGCTCGTCGTGAGCCTTCGCCAGCTCCGCGAGGCTATAGGCCTCACCCAGGCCGACCTTGGCCGGGCGTGGGGCCGCCCCCAGGCCCAGGTCTCACGCCTGGAGAGGGACCCTGCGAGGGTGGTCCTTGCGACCCTGGCCGGGTATGTCCAGGCTCTCGGTGGGGAGCTGGTCGTCGAGGCGAAGGTCGAAGGCCAGACTTACCGTTGCCGGGTTGCCTAGGGACCGTCTTTAGTCCGTAACCCCGTACATCAGTGAATCAGTAAGTACGTGTGGCAGGGCTTCAGTCCCGCACCCGTGCCGCGATCTTTTCAGCCAGTTCCCCGTCCTCACTCATTTCTGCGAGCAAGGCACGCAGGACAGCCGACCCCGAGACAAACCAGTTGGTGGCATTACCGCGAAGCGTCAAGTACTCGCTGTCATCGAGGTCGACCGTCACGCGATGCACGCGGGCCCCTCGTGCCGCGTCAGCACGTGTCGCCACGAGCTCTTTCGGGCGGTCTCGCTTGGCAACGGACTGCATCCTGGCGGAGAGGTCGCGAGGGGTCATGGGCTGTCCTTTGCAGTCTTGAGCGCCGCTCTTAGTTCCTCCATGGCCGCTCTATAAGCAATCAGGCCTTCTGGGTCGGGGCGGTCCCCGAAGCTAGCGGCAATACCTTCACGGGCAGGGATCACCGTCTCCAGTACCGGCAGGCCCAGTCGGTCGAGCGCGTCTTTGGCGCCGGCGAGGCTGCGAGTACGGCTACGGGCCTGGGTCAGTAGGACCGCCGCAGGCACTTCCGCCTCGCGCACTTCGTCGAGGGTCTCCCCCAGGCGGTCAAGGTCGAGCAAAGTTGTCCGCACAGGCACTACTGCCACATCGGCTCGGACAAGGGCCGACCGCACGAGCCTTAGGTCACCGGGAGGGGGTGTCGATCACCACCTCCGCACCGTTGCAAAGCCCACGCAACCCTCGCAGAGCCTCCGGTGTCGTTGCTCCCACGGTAAGTACCCCGTCACCGAGCCCGCCGGCCTCGTCGGCCCAGCGAAGGGCGCTGCCTTGGCGGTCGGCGTCGGCTAGCACCACCTTCTCGCCTGAGCTGGCCATTGCCCATGCGAAGTAGACGGCCGTGGTCGTCTTGCCCACCCCTCCCTTGAGGGCAGCGACGGCGATCACGGTCACGGGGATAGATATTATCAGTAAGTCAGCAATTCCGTAGTAACGGAGGTACGGATCGCAGTGTTTACGCGATCTTTAGTACGGAATGCGCCCCATAACCTCGCCGACCGTCATTATCGAAGGAAAGTGTCGGCGTTATGTATGGTAGTGGGTCGGCGTTCTGTATGATGGCTTCGATGCTGAGGAGGGCCGTGGAAGCTCGTTACCTAGAGACGGTGGGTGCTCGGAGGGTCACTGTGGTGACGGGCCCACGTCAGTCCGGCAAGACCACCCTCGTCGTCAGCCAACTCGGCGCCGGCACTTTGCGCAACCTCGACGACCAGGCTGTGCTCGAGGCGGCGAGGGCTGACCCGGTGGGTTTCGTCCGAGCCGGTGCCCGCCCAGTCGTCATCGACGAGGTGCAACGCGGTGGCGAGGTGCTCGTGCGGGCCATCAAGGCCGTCGTCGACCGGGACCCGGGCGCAGGCCAGTTCGTCCTGACGGGTTCGTCCAACTTCTTGACCGTGCCCACGATCTCTGAGTCCCTGGCCGGCAGAGCCGGTTTTGTCGAGGTGTGGCCCTTTACCCAAGGCGAGCTCGACGGGAAGCCTGACGGCTTCATCGACGCCGCCTTCTCCGGCGCCGCGGCCTTTGACAGCTACCGCCCGAGTGGGTTCGGCCGACGTGAGCTCTACGACCGGCTCTGCACCGGGGGGTACCCCGAGGTCGTCCAGCTCCCCGCTCGCCAGCGCCCGGGGTGGTTCCGTGACTATGTGCGCACGGTCATCCAACGTGACGTGGTCGAGATCTCCGGTATCCGCAAGGTGACCGAGATGGGCCAACTGTTGCGCCTTTTCGCAGCGCGCACAGCCTGCGAACTGGTGATGCAGTCCGTTATCGACGCCGCCCCCCTGGAGCGCCAGGCCGTCTACGACCACCGCGCCTGGTTGGAGACCGTGCACCTGGTCACGACCGTACCGGCTTGGTCGAAGAACCTCACCCGTCGGGTGAAGCGGCACCCGAAGGCCTACGTGACCGACCCCGGGCTCGCGGCGTGGCTTCTCGGCAAGACCTCGGGTGCCCCTGGAGGACCCCACCGACCCCGCGACCGGCCAGCTCGTTGAGACCTTCGTGTTCGCCGAGCTGTGCCGCCAGCTCACCTGGGCCGGCACCGATGCCACCCTGTACCACTGGCGGGACAGGGCCGGCGCCGAGGTGGACTTGGTCCTAGAGGCGTCCGACGGCCGCGTCCTGGGCATCGAGGTAAAGGCCGGTCAGACACCAGGGCGCGACTGGTTCCGTTGGCTCAGCGCCATGCGGGACACGCTCAGAGAACGCTTCGTCGCCGGGCTGGTGCTCTATGCGGGCTCCCAAGCTCTGCCTTTCGGCGACCGTCTGCTCGCCGTCCCCATTTCTGCCCTTTGGGAGCTATGAGCGAGCCGCACTTGGAGCGCGCTGACCAAATCCTGTTCCGGCGCCGGCGGGTCGCCGGCTCCGATAATGACGCAAAGACTGAGCGAAGGTTCCTAACTATCAGTAAGTCAGCAACTCCGTAGCAACGGAGGTACGGAACACAGTATCTCCGTAGCTTGACCTCTGAGGCACAAGCCGCGGTTGCCGCCCGAGCTGAGGACCCGGGCAAAGTCGCTCGGGAGGCCCTTAAGGTTTTTGCCGATAGAAGGTTACTTGCTCCGCCCGGGACACCATCCACCCGAGCGCGCGCTGCTATCGCTAGAGTTACACACGTGTCATGCCTTGCCATCGAAGACCAGATCTCGGACGACGCCATGCTCACGACGACCCAGGCCGGCAAGTTGGTCGGCCGTCCGGCTGTCTCCGTGAGGATGGCCATCTTGAACGGCGCGCTCCATGGCGAGCGCCAGCGGGACTACTGGCTCGTGAGGGCCGGCGACGTACGCGCCTGGTCGGCACGTGCCCGCAGGTACCGCTCCCAGCCGAGGCTCCCAGCGCCGCGCACCGACGAGGTCGCGAGCCTGTTGGAGGAGTACGGCTCCGCAACTTCAGAAGAGGTCGCCAAGTTCCTCCAGGTGCACCCCGGTAACGCCCGCAAGTACCTGGCGCTCCTCGGCCTGGAGGGCCGGGCCGAGCGCCGCCCCGACGGGCAGTGGGCCCTCTGCGAACGACGCCAGGACAGCGGGGAAGGAGCGGCCTAGCCCCTGTACCCCCCCAGCCCAGCTTTTTTAGGCCGGACGCGAAACGAGGACTGGCGCCAACCAGTCCCCGTAGCTAAAACCAACAGCCGAGAAAGCCTCTTACAGCCCGTCAGCCGAGAAACCCACGCTCATAGTAGCGCACCGGCGGGCCGCAAGGGGGCCTTTCCGGCCGTTGGTCTTCTTCCACGCGCTTCGAAGGAGGCCACACCCTGAGACCTGCAGACGGCCGGGCCCTGTGCCTGGGCCGGCACCACCACAATTGGCCCAGTACTCCCGAAGCTGTCCCCAGCCGCAAAGTAGACGGATGCAGAGGAATGGTCTATCAGTCGTGGACTATCTGTGCGTCGCAGAAGGACGCTCTGCCGGGTCAGGCGTGCACTGGCACGAAGGCGTGGACGACAAGCACAAGGGTACCATCGGCCTCGACGCCCGTGACCGTTGCCTCGAACGGCCCAGCTCCACTGTCGGCGACTAGGACCTGCTCACCCACGACAGGTGCGCGGTCTTCCTCCCAGCAGCCGGGGGGCACCGTCGCTCGACCGCCACGCACGGGTGCGAAGGTCAGGTCGGCGACGACCTGCGGCAGGTCTCCCATATCTTCATGGTACTTGTCCAACCCCGTCGCTTATTGCCCGACGAGGGTCGAAGGCTCGCAAGACGGTGGTGAAGCGGTCTTGGAAGCTCGCCCGGAGGGAGCTACGCCCCGCCTTGGCCAGGGTCGCGTAATCACCCGTCCCGGGCGGGTAGGGGCAGACGATCACGTCGACGTGCCGGTCGGACAGGGGCATCAGGTCATCGCCGTCGAAGATGTCGGTGGCAACGAGATGGCACCCGAGCGCACGTAGGTCACCGGCCCGGGCCAGCCCGTACCACGACCATCGCGTGCCGCGCACGACGATTTGGGCTTCGACCTCGTCGGCCACGGCGAAGCACGAGACGGTCAGCGCGCCGGAGCGCTCGAACCCGGGGACCACACGGTAGGCGGGGGCGTCGGCGAGAGCGAGCTTCAAAGCGTTGACGACGTCACTGTCGTTGTTCATGCGGAGCAGGAGCTGTTCGCCATCGCCGATGCGGCGGTCCGCGCGCACCGCAACTCGTCGAGCCAAAACGTTGCCACCTCCAGTGACGGCCGGCCTCGGTCCACGTCCTCAGCAGGACACTACCCGGTGGGGCTGGCGCAGTGCCGCTTTTGCTTGTAGAGTTGGCAATTACGCACTTTGCCGGACGGGATTGCCTGGTCGTCGGTCCGCCCGCAGGTGCCCCGGGGACTCACAAGTGCCGCCTCCGGTGCTTCTCGGCACATTCCTGGGCGTGCACTAGGCGTTGGCTGCATAGGAGGTGAGCCGTGAGGCGAGAATGGGAACCGGAGGACCTCGTGGCCTACTGGACGCTCGTCGACGAGGACTGGCGTCTGGTGGCGAACAAGTCGGGTGCCACGCGGCTCGGGTTCGTCCTGCTCTTGAAGTTCTTTGAGCTGGAGGCACGTTTTCCCCGTGACGCTGGCGAGCTGCCGCCAACCGCCGTAGATTACGTGGCCGGCCAGGTCAAGGTCGACCCTGCTCAGCTGGCCAGCTACGCCTGGTCGGGCCGGACGATCGAGTACCACCGGGCCCAGATCCGCGACGCCCTGGGTTTCCGGGAGGCCACGCGGGCTGATGAGGAGACCCTGACCGCTTGGCTGGCCGAAGAAGTCGCGCCGGTGGAGATCTCCGAGGAGCGGTTGCGGGAGGCGTTACTGGCCCGGTGCCGCGCGGAACGTACCGAGCCACCCGGCCGCCTTGAGCGCATCGTCGGCGCTGCCAGGTCCAGGGCCGCCGACCGTTTCTGCGCCGGTACGACGGCCCGGCTCGGCACTGATGCCGCCGAACGTCTCGATGAGCTCGTGGCCGAGCGCGCCGATGATGAGCCCGCCAGCCCCGGGGGCGCGCTGGCCGAGCTCAAGGCCGACCCCGGGCAGGTCAGCTTGGACAGCCTGCTCGCCGAGGTCGAAAAGCTCCAGCGGATCCGGGCAATAGGGCTGCTGGCGGACCTGTTCACCGGCACCCCCGAACCCGTGGTCGCTGCCTGGCGTGCCCGTGCGGCCCAGGAGTACCCCTCCGACTTGCGCGACCGGCCCCGCCCGGTCCGCTTGACCCTCCTCGCCGCCCTGTGCTGGTCGCGCACCGGTGAGATCACCGATGGCCTGGTGGAGCTGTTCATCGGCGTCGTCCACAAGATCGGCACCCGAGCGGAAAACCGAGTGGAGGGCGAGATGCTGGCCGACCTGCGCCGGGTCCGTGGCAAACAGGGGATCCTGTTCCGCCTGGCAGAAGCCGCCCTGGAACACCCCGACGAGACCGTCCGCCATGCCTTGTTCCCGGTTGTGGGCGAAGCCACCTTGCGCGACCTCGTGGCCGAAGCCAAGGCCAACGAGGTCGCGTTCAAGACCCGGGTCCGCAAGGTCCTGCGCTCGTCGTACTCCAGCCACTACCGCCGCATGTTGCCCAAGCTGCTCGACGCCCTTGAGTTCCGCTCGAACAACAAGGCCCACCAGCCCGTGGCCGACGCCCTGGCGCTGCTCCGCCGTTACGCCACGCGCCCCGGCGCGGTCCGCTACTACGCCCAGGACGAGCAGGTGCCTCTCGACGGGGTCGTCCCGGACGACTGGCGCGAGGCGGTGATGAACGAGCGCGGCCGGGTCGAGCGCATCCCCTACGAGCTTTGTGTCCTGCGGGCGTTGCGCGACGGCCTGCGCCGCCGGGAGATCTGGGTAGACGGGGCCAACCGGTGGCGGGACCCAGAGGCCGACCTGCCGGCGGAGTTCGAGGCCAGCCGGGAGGTCCATTACGCGGCGCTACGCCAACCGCTCGACCCGTCGAGGTTCATCGCCGAGCTCAAGGAGCGGATGCGCACCGCCTTGGCGGCTCTCGACACCTCGATCAGGGCAGATGACACCGGAGGCGTCCGCTTCCTCACCCGGGCCGGTGAGCCTTGGATCAGCGTCCCAAAGCCCGAAAAGCTGGTCGAACCAGCCAACCTGGAGCGCCTGAAGAAAGACGTCGAGCAGTCCTTCGGCACCATCGACCTTCTCGATTTCCTGAAAGAGGCCGACTTCCTTACCGACTTCACCAGCTCGTTCAGCTCCGTCGCTTCACGCGAGGCCCTGCCCCGGGACGTCGTGCGCCGGCGGTTATTGCTGGTCCTGTTCGGGTTGGGAACCAACATCGGCATCAAACAGATCGCCACCGGCGAGCACGGCGAGACCGAGGCTGCCCTGCGCAGGGCACGCTGGCTGTACGTGAACCGCGATAACCTGCGCCAGGCCATCATCCGGGTTGTCAACGCCACGTTCACGGTCCGGGACAACGGCCTGTGGGGCGAGGGCACCGCCTGTGCCAGCGACTCGAAGAAGTTCGGCGCCTGGGAGTCCAACTTGATGACCGAGTGGCACGCCCGCTACCGAGGTCCAGGGGTGATGATCTACTGGCACGTAGAGACGAGCTCGGTTTGTATCTACTCTCAGCTGAAGAGCTGCTCCTTGTCCGAGGTCGCGGCCATGATCGAAGGCCTCCTCCGCCACTGCACCGACGCCGAGGTCGACCGCAACTACGTCGACACCCACGGGCAGTCTGCAGTCGGCTTCGCCTTCACCTACCTGCTCGGCTTCAACCTCCTGCCCAGGCTGAAGAACATCGGGTCGGCCCGGCTCTACCTGCCCGACGACGACGCCAGCGCCTACCCGAACTTGGCCCCCGTGCTCACCCGGCCCATCCGCTGGGAGCTGATCGCCCAGCAGTACGACCAGATGGTCAAGTACGCCACCGCGCTGCGCCTGGGGACGGCCGCCGCCGACCAGATGCTCCGGCGCTTCGTCCGCGGCGGGCCCAAGCACCCCACCTACCAGGCCCTGGTCGAGCTAGGTCGCGCGGTCAAGTCCGTCTTCATTGCCGACTATCTCCGCCTGCCTCCGCTACGGCGCGAGATCCACGAAGGGCTCCAGGTCATCGAGAACTGGAACAGCGCCAACGCCGTGCTCTGCTACGGGAAAGCCAGCGAGCTAACCGGCGCTGACCGGGAGGACCAGGAGGTCACCATGCTCGCTCTTCACCTGCTCCAGTCGGCCCTTGTGTACATCAACACGATCTTCCTGCAACGGGTGCTAGCCAGGCCCGAGTGGGCCGACCGGCTCACTGAGGAGGACCGCCGCGCCCTCACCCCGCTGTTCTGGGCCCACGTAAACCCCTATGGCTCGTTCCGCCTTGAAATGGACCGCCACATCGACCTCGGCCTCCCGGCGGCGCCACGATGACCGGCCGGGGCGACGAGCCCGCTAACTCGGTCGAGGCGAAACGGACGCCGGCCCGCCAGAAAGCCCACCAGCTCGCCAAGTACCTGCGCGGTGAGCGCCCCGACTATATCTACCTCAAAGAGGTCTTCAAGCACCTGCGCACAGAGTTGGACATCGAGGTCCAACGCCAGCCAAAACGGCTCCCGTACGTGCCTACCGAAGACGAGATCCGCCGTTACTACGACAACGTGTGGAGGCAACGACGGGGCGGTGACGTCGTCCTGATCAAGACCCTGCTCTACACCGGTGTCCGGGTCGCCGAGCTGGTCGCCATCCGCCTCGACGACGTAGACCTCGACGCCTGCCGCATCCGCATCACCCAAGGCAAGGGTGGCAAGGACCGCATGGTCCCGTTCCCAACCTCGTTCAAAGAGACACTGGCGTTGCACATGCAGGCCATGCGGGGCAAGGGTGCCGCCCACCTCTTCGAGTCAAGCTGGAAGAAGGCCTACAGCGACCGTGGTGTGCGCGCCATGCTCACCCGCTACGCCACCGCCTCCGGCATGACGCACCCCATCTCTCCCCACCGCCTCCGCCACTTCCTGTTCACCTGGCTCAAGACCCAAGGCATTGACGACGCCCTCATCCAGCCTTACAGCGGCCACGCCAGCCGCCAGTCCCTTGAGATCTACTCCCGGATCGCTCTCTCCGACGCCCAAAAGACCTACGAACAAACCATCGGGCGCTTCCCTGTGTAGGTCCACGTCCGCCCCTACTTTGCGGCTGGGGACAGCTTCGGGAGTACCGGGCCTTAAGGGAGAGCAAATCGCTAGTAAGTCAGTAAGTCAGTGCTTGCCGAGGTCCTTGGCGTAACCTGCGCATTACATCAGATCTGTTATATTGGTTCCTGTGGCGCTGAACCGGGCTTACTCACCCGGGTTCCAGCCCTGGTTGGACCGGCCGCCTCTGGAGGTTGCATTAGCGGTCAGTGCCGATATGGCCTACTTGTTGGAGTACGGGCGAGACGCCGCTCTCCCGTACGTCCGTCACCGTGTCCAGTCAAGCGCCCACTTCCCCAACATGAGCGAGGTCCGCACCGAGTCCCAAGCCGAAGGCCGCCGTTGGGTCATACGTGTGCTGGCGTGCTTCGCTAACCGCGACCAGGTCGTCGCCTTTTGCGTCGCCGGCGACAAAGCGACCTGGGAGGCACGCCACCCAGGCGAGGACTGGTACGAGGCCCACGTGCCAGTGGCCGACCAGGTGTTCAACATGATGAGAAAGGAGCGAGGATGGCAATGAGCAAGGCTAAAACACTGAAGGCGCCTCAGGACTGGGAACCAGGGGATTGGCTCGAGGCTGCTGGCGCGGGCGATGTCGTCGAGCGCCGGCCGGAGGAGCTCTTTACTCACCCAGCGGGCCCTTCCTTCGACACCCACCTAAGAGTAGCCGCCGAGCGGCGCGCCTTGGAGCAGGAGCTCGTCGTGAGCCTTCGCCAGCTCCGCGAGGCTATAGGCCTCACCCAGGCCGACCTTGGCCGGGCGTGGGGCCGCCCCCAGGCCCAGGTCTCACGCCTGGAGAGGGACCCTGCGAGGGTGGTCCTTGCGACCCTGGCCGGGTATGTCCAGGCTCTCGGTGGGGAGCTGGTCGTCGAGGCGAAGGTCGAAGGCCAGACTTACCGTTGCCGGGTTGCCTAGGGACCGTCTTTAGTCCGTAACCCCGTACATCAGTGAATCAGTAAGTACGTGTGGCAGGGCTTCAGTCCCGCACCCGTGCCGCGATCTTTTCAGCCAGTTCCCCGTCCTCACTCATTTCTGCGAGCAAGGCACGCAGGACAGCCGACCCCGAGACAAACCAGTTGGTGGCATTACCGCGAAGCGTCAAGTACTCGCTGTCATCGAGGTCGACCGTCACGCGATGCACGCGGGCCCCTCGTGCCGCGTCAGCACGTGTCGCCACGAGCTCTTTCGGGCGGTCTCGCTTGGCAACGGACTGCATCCTGGCGGAGAGGTCGCGAGGGGTCATGGGCTGTCCTTTGCAGTCTTGAGCGCCGCTCTTAGTTCCTCCATGGCCGCTCTATAAGCAATCAGGCCTTCTGGGTCGGGGCGGTCCCCGAAGCTAGCGGCAATACCTTCACGGGCAGGGATCACCGTCTCCAGTACCGGCAGGCCCAGTCGGTCGAGCGCGTCTTTGGCGCCGGCGAGGCTGCGAGTACGGCTACGGGCCTGGGTCAGTAGGACCGCCGCAGGCACTTCCGCCTCGCGCACTTCGTCGAGGGTCTCCCCCAGGCGGTCAAGGTCGAGCAAAGTTGTCCGCACAGGCACTACTGCCACATCGGCTCGGACAAGGGCCGACCGCACGAGCCTTAGGTCACCGGGAGGGGGTGTCGATCACCACCTCCGCACCGTTGCAAAGCCCACGCAACCCTCGCAGAGCCTCCGGTGTCGTTGCTCCCACGGTAAGTACCCCGTCACCGAGCCCGCCGGCCTCGTCGGCCCAGCGAAGGGCGCTGCCTTGGCGGTCGGCGTCGGCTAGCACCACCTTCTCGCCTGAGCTGGCCATTGCCCATGCGAAGTAGACGGCCGTGGTCGTCTTGCCCACCCCTCCCTTGAGGGCAGCGACGGCGATCACGGTCACGGGGATAGATATTATCAGTAAGTCAGCAATTCCGTAGTAACGGAGGTACGGATCGCAGTGTTTACGCGATCTTTAGTACGGAATGCGCCCCATAACCTCGCCGACCGTCATTATCGAAGGAAAGTGTCGGCGTTATGTATGGTAGTGGGTCGGCGTTCTGTATGATGGCTTCGATGCTGAGGAGGGCCGTGGAAGCTCGTTACCTAGAGACGGTGGGTGCTCGGAGGGTCACTGTGGTGACGGGCCCACGTCAGTCCGGCAAGACCACCCTCGTCGTCAGCCAACTCGGCGCCGGCACTTTGCGCAACCTCGACGACCAGGCTGTGCTCGAGGCGGCGAGGGCTGACCCGGTGGGTTTCGTCCGAGCCGGTGCCCGCCCAGTCGTCATCGACGAGGTGCAACGCGGTGGCGAGGTGCTCGTGCGGGCCATCAAGGCCGTCGTCGACCGGGACCCGGGCGCAGGCCAGTTCGTCCTGACGGGTTCGTCCAACTTCTTGACCGTGCCCACGATCTCTGAGTCCCTGGCCGGCAGAGCCGGTTTTGTCGAGGTGTGGCCCTTTACCCAAGGCGAGCTCGACGGGAAGCCTGACGGCTTCATCGACGCCGCCTTCTCCGGCGCCGCGGCCTTTGACAGCTACCGCCCGAGTGGGTTCGGCCGACGTGAGCTCTACGACCGGCTCTGCACCGGGGGGTACCCCGAGGTCGTCCAGCTCCCCGCTCGCCAGCGCCCGGGGTGGTTCCGTGACTATGTGCGCACGGTCATCCAACGTGACGTGGTCGAGATCTCCGGTATCCGCAAGGTGACCGAGATGGGCCAACTGTTGCGCCTTTTCGCAGCGCGCACAGCCTGCGAACTGGTGATGCAGTCCGTTATCGACGCCGCCCCCCTGGAGCGCCAGGCCGTCTACGACCACCGCGCCTGGTTGGAGACCGTGCACCTGGTCACGACCGTACCGGCTTGGTCGAAGAACCTCACCCGTCGGGTGAAGCGGCACCCGAAGGCCTACGTGACCGACCCCGGGCTCGCGGCGTGGCTTCTCGGCAAGACCTCGGGTGCCCCTGGAGGACCCCACCGACCCCGCGACCGGCCAGCTCGTTGAGACCTTCGTGTTCGCCGAGCTGTGCCGCCAGCTCACCTGGGCCGGCACCGATGCCACCCTGTACCACTGGCGGGACAGGGCCGGCGCCGAGGTGGACTTGGTCCTAGAGGCGTCCGACGGCCGCGTCCTGGGCATCGAGGTAAAGGCCGGTCAGACACCAGGGCGCGACTGGTTCCGTTGGCTCAGCGCCATGCGGGACACGCTCAGAGAACGCTTCGTCGCCGGGCTGGTGCTCTATGCGGGCTCCCAAGCTCTGCCTTTCGGCGACCGTCTGCTCGCCGTCCCCATTTCTGCCCTTTGGGAGCTATGAGCGAGCCGCACTTGGAGCGCGCTGACCAAATCCTGTTCCGGCGCCGGCGGGTCGCCGGCTCCGATAATGACGCAAAGACTGAGCGAAGGTTCCTAACTATCAGTAAGTCAGCAACTCCGTAGCAACGGAGGTACGGAACACAGTATCTCCGTAGCTTGACCTCTGAGGCACAAGCCGCGGTTGCCGCCCGAGCTGAGGACCCGGGCAAAGTCGCTCGGGAGGCCCTTAAGGTTTTTGCCGATAGAAGGTTACTTGCTCCGCCCGGGACACCATCCACCCGAGCGCGCGCTGCTATCGCTAGAGTTACACACGTGTCATGCCTTGCCATCGAAGACCAGATCTCGGACGACGCCATGCTCACGACGACCCAGGCCGGCAAGTTGGTCGGCCGTCCGGCTGTCTCCGTGAGGATGGCCATCTTGAACGGCGCGCTCCATGGCGAGCGCCAGCGGGACTACTGGCTCGTGAGGGCCGGCGACGTACGCGCCTGGTCGGCACGTGCCCGCAGGTACCGCTCCCAGCCGAGGCTCCCAGCGCCGCGCACCGACGAGGTCGCGAGCCTGTTGGAGGAGTACGGCTCCGCAACTTCAGAAGAGGTCGCCAAGTTCCTCCAGGTGCACCCCGGTAACGCCCGCAAGTACCTGGCGCTCCTCGGCCTGGAGGGCCGGGCCGAGCGCCGCCCCGACGGGCAGTGGGCCCTCTGCGAACGACGCCAGGACAGCGGGGAAGGAGCGGCCTAGCCCCTGTACCCCCCCAGCCCAGCTTTTTTAGGCCGGACGCGAAACGAGGACTGGCGCCAACCAGTCCCCGTAGCTAAAACCAACAGCCGAGAAAGCCTCTTACAGCCCGTCAGCCGAGAAACCCACGCTCATAGTAGCGCACCGGCGGGCCGCAAGGGGGCCTTTCCGGCCGTTGGTCTTCTTCCACGCGCTTCGAAGGAGGCCACACCCTGAGACCTGCAGACGGCCGGGCCCTGTGCCTGGGCCGGCACCACCACAATTGGCCCAGTACTCCCGAAGCTGTCCCCAGCCGCAAAGTAGACGGATGCAGAGGAATGGTCTATCAGTCGTGGACTATCTGTGCGTCGCAGAAGGACGCTCTGCCGGGTCAGGCGTGCACTGGCACGAAGGCGTGGACGACAAGCACAAGGGTACCATCGGCCTCGACGCCCGTGACCGTTGCCTCGAACGGCCCAGCTCCACTGTCGGCGACTAGGACCTGCTCACCCACGACAGGTGCGCGGTCTTCCTCCCAGCAGCCGGGGGGCACCGTCGCTCGACCGCCACGCACGGGTGCGAAGGTCAGGTCGGCGACGACCTGCGGCAGGTCTCCCATATCTTCATGGTACTTGTCCAACCCCGTCGCTTATTGCCCGACGAGGGTCGAAGGCTCGCAAGACGGTGGTGAAGCGGTCTTGGAAGCTCGCCCGGAGGGAGCTACGCCCCGCCTTGGCCAGGGTCGCGTAATCACCCGTCCCGGGCGGGTAGGGGCAGACGATCACGTCGACGTGCCGGTCGGACAGGGGCATCAGGTCATCGCCGTCGAAGATGTCGGTGGCAACGAGATGGCACCCGAGCGCACGTAGGTCACCGGCCCGGGCCAGCCCGTACCACGACCATCGCGTGCCGCGCACGACGATTTGGGCTTCGACCTCGTCGGCCACGGCGAAGCACGAGACGGTCAGCGCGCCGGAGCGCTCGAACCCGGGGACCACACGGTAGGCGGGGGCGTCGGCGAGAGCGAGCTTCAAAGCGTTGACGACGTCACTGTCGTTGTTCATGCGGAGCAGGAGCTGTTCGCCATCGCCGATGCGGCGGTCCGCGCGCACCGCAACTCGTCGAGCCAAAACGTTGCCACCTCCAGTGACGGCCGGCCTCGGTCCACGTCCTCAGCAGGACACTACCCGGTGGGGCTGGCGCAGTGCCGCTTTTGCTTGTAGAGTTGGCAATTACGCACTTTGCCGGACGGGATTGCCTGGTCGTCGGTCCGCCCGCAGGTGCCCCGGGGACTCACAAGTGCCGCCTCCGGTGCTTCTCGGCACATTCCTGGGCGTGCACTAGGCGTTGGCTGCATAGGAGGTGAGCCGTGAGGCGAGAATGGGAACCGGAGGACCTCGTGGCCTACTGGACGCTCGTCGACGAGGACTGGCGTCTGGTGGCGAACAAGTCGGGTGCCACGCGGCTCGGGTTCGTCCTGCTCTTGAAGTTCTTTGAGCTGGAGGCACGTTTTCCCCGTGACGCTGGCGAGCTGCCGCCAACCGCCGTAGATTACGTGGCCGGCCAGGTCAAGGTCGACCCTGCTCAGCTGGCCAGCTACGCCTGGTCGGGCCGGACGATCGAGTACCACCGGGCCCAGATCCGCGACGCCCTGGGTTTCCGGGAGGCCACGCGGGCTGATGAGGAGACCCTGACCGCTTGGCTGGCCGAAGAAGTCGCGCCGGTGGAGATCTCCGAGGAGCGGTTGCGGGAGGCGTTACTGGCCCGGTGCCGCGCGGAACGTACCGAGCCACCCGGCCGCCTTGAGCGCATCGTCGGCGCTGCCAGGTCCAGGGCCGCCGACCGTTTCTGCGCCGGTACGACGGCCCGGCTCGGCACTGATGCCGCCGAACGTCTCGATGAGCTCGTGGCCGAGCGCGCCGATGATGAGCCCGCCAGCCCCGGGGGCGCGCTGGCCGAGCTCAAGGCCGACCCCGGGCAGGTCAGCTTGGACAGCCTGCTCGCCGAGGTCGAAAAGCTCCAGCGGATCCGGGCAATAGGGCTGCTGGCGGACCTGTTCACCGGCACCCCCGAACCCGTGGTCGCTGCCTGGCGTGCCCGTGCGGCCCAGGAGTACCCCTCCGACTTGCGCGACCGGCCCCGCCCGGTCCGCTTGACCCTCCTCGCCGCCCTGTGCTGGTCGCGCACCGGTGAGATCACCGATGGCCTGGTGGAGCTGTTCATCGGCGTCGTCCACAAGATCGGCACCCGAGCGGAAAACCGAGTGGAGGGCGAGATGCTGGCCGACCTGCGCCGGGTCCGTGGCAAACAGGGGATCCTGTTCCGCCTGGCAGAAGCCGCCCTGGAACACCCCGACGAGACCGTCCGCCATGCCTTGTTCCCGGTTGTGGGCGAAGCCACCTTGCGCGACCTCGTGGCCGAAGCCAAGGCCAACGAGGTCGCGTTCAAGACCCGGGTCCGCAAGGTCCTGCGCTCGTCGTACTCCAGCCACTACCGCCGCATGTTGCCCAAGCTGCTCGACGCCCTTGAGTTCCGCTCGAACAACAAGGCCCACCAGCCCGTGGCCGACGCCCTGGCGCTGCTCCGCCGTTACGCCACGCGCCCCGGCGCGGTCCGCTACTACGCCCAGGACGAGCAGGTGCCTCTCGACGGGGTCGTCCCGGACGACTGGCGCGAGGCGGTGATGAACGAGCGCGGCCGGGTCGAGCGCATCCCCTACGAGCTTTGTGTCCTGCGGGCGTTGCGCGACGGCCTGCGCCGCCGGGAGATCTGGGTAGACGGGGCCAACCGGTGGCGGGACCCAGAGGCCGACCTGCCGGCGGAGTTCGAGGCCAGCCGGGAGGTCCATTACGCGGCGCTACGCCAACCGCTCGACCCGTCGAGGTTCATCGCCGAGCTCAAGGAGCGGATGCGCACCGCCTTGGCGGCTCTCGACACCTCGATCAGGGCAGATGACACCGGAGGCGTCCGCTTCCTCACCCGGGCCGGTGAGCCTTGGATCAGCGTCCCAAAGCCCGAAAAGCTGGTCGAACCAGCCAACCTGGAGCGCCTGAAGAAAGACGTCGAGCAGTCCTTCGGCACCATCGACCTTCTCGATTTCCTGAAAGAGGCCGACTTCCTTACCGACTTCACCAGCTCGTTCAGCTCCGTCGCTTCACGCGAGGCCCTGCCCCGGGACGTCGTGCGCCGGCGGTTATTGCTGGTCCTGTTCGGGTTGGGAACCAACATCGGCATCAAACAGATCGCCACCGGCGAGCACGGCGAGACCGAGGCTGCCCTGCGCAGGGCACGCTGGCTGTACGTGAACCGCGATAACCTGCGCCAGGCCATCATCCGGGTTGTCAACGCCACGTTCACGGTCCGGGACAACGGCCTGTGGGGCGAGGGCACCGCCTGTGCCAGCGACTCGAAGAAGTTCGGCGCCTGGGAGTCCAACTTGATGACCGAGTGGCACGCCCGCTACCGAGGTCCAGGGGTGATGATCTACTGGCACGTAGAGACGAGCTCGGTTTGTATCTACTCTCAGCTGAAGAGCTGCTCCTTGTCCGAGGTCGCGGCCATGATCGAAGGCCTCCTCCGCCACTGCACCGACGCCGAGGTCGACCGCAACTACGTCGACACCCACGGGCAGTCTGCAGTCGGCTTCGCCTTCACCTACCTGCTCGGCTTCAACCTCCTGCCCAGGCTGAAGAACATCGGGTCGGCCCGGCTCTACCTGCCCGACGACGACGCCAGCGCCTACCCGAACTTGGCCCCCGTGCTCACCCGGCCCATCCGCTGGGAGCTGATCGCCCAGCAGTACGACCAGATGGTCAAGTACGCCACCGCGCTGCGCCTGGGGACGGCCGCCGCCGACCAGATGCTCCGGCGCTTCGTCCGCGGCGGGCCCAAGCACCCCACCTACCAGGCCCTGGTCGAGCTAGGTCGCGCGGTCAAGTCCGTCTTCATTGCCGACTATCTCCGCCTGCCTCCGCTACGGCGCGAGATCCACGAAGGGCTCCAGGTCATCGAGAACTGGAACAGCGCCAACGCCGTGCTCTGCTACGGGAAAGCCAGCGAGCTAACCGGCGCTGACCGGGAGGACCAGGAGGTCACCATGCTCGCTCTTCACCTGCTCCAGTCGGCCCTTGTGTACATCAACACGATCTTCCTGCAACGGGTGCTAGCCAGGCCCGAGTGGGCCGACCGGCTCACTGAGGAGGACCGCCGCGCCCTCACCCCGCTGTTCTGGGCCCACGTAAACCCCTATGGCTCGTTCCGCCTTGAAATGGACCGCCACATCGACCTCGGCCTCCCGGCGGCGCCACGATGACCGGCCGGGGCGACGAGCCCGCTAACTCGGTCGAGGCGAAACGGACGCCGGCCCGCCAGAAAGCCCACCAGCTCGCCAAGTACCTGCGCGGTGAGCGCCCCGACTATATCTACCTCAAAGAGGTCTTCAAGCACCTGCGCACAGAGTTGGACATCGAGGTCCAACGCCAGCCAAAACGGCTCCCGTACGTGCCTACCGAAGACGAGATCCGCCGTTACTACGACAACGTGTGGAGGCAACGACGGGGCGGTGACGTCGTCCTGATCAAGACCCTGCTCTACACCGGTGTCCGGGTCGCCGAGCTGGTCGCCATCCGCCTCGACGACGTAGACCTCGACGCCTGCCGCATCCGCATCACCCAAGGCAAGGGTGGCAAGGACCGCATGGTCCCGTTCCCAACCTCGTTCAAAGAGACACTGGCGTTGCACATGCAGGCCATGCGGGGCAAGGGTGCCGCCCACCTCTTCGAGTCAAGCTGGAAGAAGGCCTACAGCGACCGTGGTGTGCGCGCCATGCTCACCCGCTACGCCACCGCCTCCGGCATGACGCACCCCATCTCTCCCCACCGCCTCCGCCACTTCCTGTTCACCTGGCTCAAGACCCAAGGCATTGACGACGCCCTCATCCAGCCTTACAGCGGCCACGCCAGCCGCCAGTCCCTTGAGATCTACTCCCGGATCGCTCTCTCCGACGCCCAAAAGACCTACGAACAAACCATCGGGCGCTTCCCTGTGTAGGTCCACGTCCGCCCCTACTTTGCGGCTGGGGACAGCTTCGGGAGTACCGGGCCTTAAGGGAGAGCAAATCGCTAGTAAGTCAGTAAGTCAGTGCTTGCCGAGGTCCTTGGCGTAACCTGCGCATTACATCAGATCTGTTATATTGGTTCCTGTGGCGCTGAACCGGGCTTACTCACCCGGGTTCCAGCCCTGGTT